>CAZDTC010000010.1:0-20932 GCA_964508125.1 uncultured Candidatus Kuenenia sp. | reverse complement strand
ACCGGCGCGTCGAACCACACGTCCCAGCCGTTGCGGGGCGCGTCCGGGATCTCGAAGCCGAAGTAGGGCGCCGGCCGCGAGACGTCCCAGTCGCGCAGGGACTCGCCGAGAAAATGCCCGGCGAGGTAGTTGGCCACCCGCGGATCGATCGCCCCCGACTCCCTGGTCCAGCGGTCGAGGAAGCCGTGGAGGGCCTCGATCGTCACGAACAGGTGCTCGGCCGACCGCACCTCAGGCGTGGCGCCGGACAGCGTGCTCTTCGGATTCACGAGGTCGGCAGGGCTGTAGGTGGCGCCGCACTGCTCGCAGGAATCGCCATATTGGTCGGTGGCGCCGCACTTCGGGCAGCCGCCGCGCACGAAGCGGTCGGCGAGGAACACGCCGGCGACGGGATCGAAGAGCTGGTGCACGTCGCGCGACACGACGAGGCCGCGGTCGCGGAGCGCCTGCCACAGTTCACCGCAGAGCCGGCGATTGGCGGCGCTGTCGGTGGAACTGTAGTGGTCAAACTCGATCTGGAAGCCGGTGAAGTCGGCGAGGTGGGCCGTGCGCATCACCGCGATCAAATCCTGTTCGCTGCGGCCCTCGGACCGGGCCCGGATCATGATCGCGGTGCCGTGCGTGTCGTCGGCACAGAGGTAGATCACCCGATGCCCGCGGAGCCTCTGGAACCGCACGAAGATGTCGGTCTGGATGTACTCGACGAGGTGGCCCAGGTGGATGTGGCCGTTGGCATACGGCAGGGCCGACGTGACGAGGATCCGGCGGGCGTGTGACACGGGCATGATGTTCCGGGCGCTCGAAGGCCGGCGGATTGTAGGGGCCGCGCGGAACCGGGGAAACAGCGCAGGCGTCGGGGAAACAGCACAGACGGTGGGCGACTGGGCAAGGATGCTTCGGCCGTGAGCGGGGTGAAAGTGGGCTTGTGGCGCGCGCGGGGTGGCGGCACTATCCGCCCTCCCGCGACGCGACCGCGGGTGACCGCCACGGAGAAGGTCGATGAATCCGTCCCTGCGAAGCTTCTTGATCGGGGTGTGCCTCGTCGGCCTGATGCCCTCCCGCCTCAGCGCCGCCCCGCCGAGCCCGGCGGATGCCGCCGCTGCCGCGCTCGCCGCCGGCGACATCGTGCTGCTCGATTTTGCGGCGACCTGGTGCGGCCCCTGCCGGTCGATGGCTCCGGTGATCGGCGAGGTTTCCGCGGCCGGTTGGCCCGTGCGCCACGTCGACGTCGATCGCGAGGGCGATCTCGTGAAGCGGTTCGGCATCACCGGCGTGCCTTGCTACATCCTCCTCGTGAAGGGGCATGAAGTCGGCCGGATCAATGGTGCGACCACTCGCACTGAACTCGAAAAACTTCTGGCGAAGAGCCGTACCGCCCTCGGGATTCCCGAGGCATCTGCCGCCGCCGCGCCGCCGTTGGCCGTCGTGCCGGGCATGCCACTGCCAGCACACCGGCCCGACGCTCCGCTCGCCCTCGAGGCCTCGCCTCCCGCTCAGGCCATGCCGGCCGCCCGCATGCTGCCGGCCAGCGCTCCTGCCGTTCTCCCAGTGGCCGCTGCCGCTCCGGCCCGTCCGCTGCCGCCGGCCCCCTTGACTCCCGCGCTCGCCCCGGGCGATCGCGCGGCCCTCGAGCAGCGACTGCTCGCGGCGACGGCGCGGCTCCGCGTCGACGACGGCAAGGGTGTGTCGTGGGGCACTGGCACAGTGATCGACTGCCGGGAGGGCGAGGCACTGATCCTCACCTGCGGTCATATCTTCCGCGACTCGCAGGGGCAGGGCCGCGTGGAGGTCGATCTCTTCGGGCCGGGCGCCCCGCGCGGCCTCGCTGGCCAGGTGATCTCGTGGGACCTGAAGCGCGACCTTGCGCTCGTGAGCATCTTTACCGACATCCCGATCGAGCCGGCGAAGGTCGGCGGGCCGCAGCGCACCACCGCTGCCGGTGAGGCGGTGGCGACAGTCGGCTGCGACGGCGGGCAGGATCCGACGATCCACCACAGCCGCGTCAACGGTGTCGACAAGTATCTCGGCCCTGCCAACGTGCAGGTGGCCGGCCAGCCCGTGCAGGGCCGCTCGGGCGGCGGGCTGTTCGGCATCGACGGCACGTTGCTCGGTGTGTGCAATGCGGCCGACCCCACCGACAACGAGGGACTGTTTGCGGCGCTTCCGGCGATCCATGAGCAACTCGACGAGGCGGGTCTCGCGTTCGTGTATCGCAGCGTGTATCCGAGCGGCGCGGTGGCCGAGGCCTCGGGGCCGGCGGTCCCAAGCATGCCGGCCGAGATGCCGCCCGTGTCGTTCGACCGCCGTGATCGCGGCGGGGCGCTCCCCACCGCGTCTACGGGCGCCGTTCCCGCCCCGGTCGCCGCGGCCGGAGTCGCCGCCGGCGCCGCGCCGTCTCCGCTCTCCGATGGAGAAAAGGCCCTGCTCGATCATGTGCGGCAGCACGAGGGCAAGGCCGAGGTGATCTGCATCGTCCGTCCGCACGGGGCGGCACAGGCGGCGAGCGAGGTGTTCGTACTCGAGGGCTCGAGCCGCGACTTCGTCGAGCACCTGTCGAAGGCCCATGCCGCCCATCCGGCTCACGCCCACCAGCCCGCCACCCCGCGGGCCGACCTCGCGGCACTCCCGCCGGCCGATCCGCTGCGGTAGAGTGCGATCTCCATGCGGCAGTTCCTCGTTCGTCACGGAGAGAGTGTCTACAACGTCGAGGAGCGGGTGCAGGGGCAGGCCGACGTGTCGCTCTCCGCCCACGGCCGCATGCAGGCCGATTCCCTCGCCGCCTGGGCCCAGGCGATTCCCGCCGATGCGGCGATCGACGAGATCTGGTCGAGCCCCCTCGCCCGCGCACGGGAGACCGCCAAGGCGATGGCGGAGGCCCTCGGGCTTCCGCTCGAGATCGACGATCGGCTGGCGGAACTCCACGCCGGCATCTTCCAGGGCCACCTCTGGGCCGATCTCGAGACGGCGTTTCCGGCGGAGGTGGCGAAGTGGCGCAGCGGCGACATCCACTTCGCGATCCCCGGCGGCGAGTCGCGGGCGGATCTCGCCGCCCGCGGGCGGGCCGCTCTCGAGGCCCTCGCCACGAGGCCCGTGCGCCGCATGATCGTGGTGGCCCATGGCGGCGTGCTCACCGCGGCGCTCGGCAGCCTCCTCGGCCGCACGCATCCGCTGCTCGCCCAGGCCGCCGAACGGCCGTTCACGAAATTACCGGCGCTCGCCAACGCGTCGCTCACGCTCCTCGACTGGCCCGGCCCGGATCTCGTCGCGTTCAACGAGACGGCGCACCTGGCTCGATAAGGGGCTCCATCTTGCATCCGTAGTGGTTGGAGATCCGGTCGGCGGCCGGGATTGGTCTGACTGCAGGAGCGATACGCGCATCGCAACGCAGTAGGATTTCCCCATCCTTCGCCAGGCTGATTTCTAGTCGCCCTCGGGCGACGCGGGTTGCGGTGCACCCCGGCTGCGGAGATGACGACAACAAGCCGTCGGCGAGATCGGTCGCCAGGCGGCAGGGCTGCCCGGCCAAGCTTTTGATCCGGATCCACTCGGTGCGGCCGCCCTTCCAGCCGGCGCTCACGAGGAACGCGCCTTCAGCACGCAGATCGTGGAACACGGCCTCGGGCCACTCTGCCGGCATCGCCGGGAACACCCGGATCGTGCCGCCCCAACTCTGCAGGACCATGTTTTGGATCGATGCCATCCCCGAGACGCCCGCCTCGAAAACGGGGTCGCCTTCGAGGTAGGCGCCGTTGGCGGTGATTCCCTGGCGAGGCGATCCCGGCAGCCACGGTGGCGGTGAGAGATGCATCAGCAGGCATTCAAGTGCCTTGGCACCGTCGCCCATCGAGGCATACATCGAGGACGCCGCATAATACGACCAGCGATTCACGGAACCCAGATTATTGCCGCCAACGACGTGGCTGGGGGGCTTGAGTTGCTGCGCCTGTTGTTCGACCACGTCCCGGCCCGGCCCCTCGCCCACGCTGAGCCAGTGCTCGAGCGATTTCTTGATGAGCAGGCGATTGTCCTCCTGATCCCAGTTGACGAGATACAGCGGGAAGATGTGCTGGAGGTGATGCCAATGGCGGTGCGACATCCACACAGGAATGTCGGCGCTGATCCGGTAGCCATTTTCATCGACCGGATAGTCCGCCAGTTGGGCCACGATGTTTTTCCACTCGGGAATCAGCGGGTCGTCGTAGCCGAGCCGCTCGGCTGCTTCGAGCAGCGTCTGGCAGCCCCAGCGGAAGAGCGCGAGATCGAAATTACAATCCACACCAACGCCGTATTCCGGTGAAGCCGTCGGCGGCAGGTGGATGGTGCCGTCCTCAGCGCGGATCATGATGTGGCGGTAGTAATTGATGGAGCGCCGCAAGAGTGGATAGAGACGCTCGAGGATTCGTGGGTCCATCGAGTAGCGGTAGTGCAGCCAGTAATTGTGGCACGCCCACGGCAGGCAGCCTGCGAAGGGCTGCAGGCTCTCGATCCCGAGTTCGATCGGGGCCCGGCCGTCGATGCCGGAGTTGGCCCACAGGCCGGCCGAGTCCCAGCGGTATTCGGGCCGCACGTTGGAGATGAAGTTGCCGAGGTTCCGGTCGAGCCACCTCGTGAGACTGAGGCCGAGTTCCAGCCGGTTCGCCGTATACACAGGCATGTAGGCCGTCTGGTTGTTGAGATCCCACCACCACATCGGCCAAAACGTGTTGCGGAACCACGGGCCCTGTGTATCGAGCACTCCGCCGTGTGCGCGGGTCGCAGACGCAAGGCGATAGGCCTGCAACCAGTAATAGTTCTCGATCCGCCCTGCAGGCAGGCTGAGAAAGCTCTGCGGGTAATACGCGTGCCACCACGCACGGTGCGAAGTGACGAAAGCAGCGAAATCCGCATTTACCGCGCGTTTGACCGCGTCGATCGCATCGCGCCGCGCCACGCCGGGTCGGGGCGAGATCGCCACGCTGATGAACGTCCGGCGGCGGTCGCCGGCGACGCGCTCCTGCTTCCAGGCCGTGGCGTAGGCACCGCCAATCAACAGCGGCTGCTCGCTGGTGTTGACCCCGTTTTCCTCTCCGGGGATCGCCGGCGGATTTGGCTGATATTCAGGCGGCGGCCTCTCGGTCGTCGCGGACTTCTCTGCGATCCACTCCCAGCGGAAATCTTTTTCCTCTCCGGTCGTTTCGAAATCGACCATGATCGCCGGCTGCCTGCGGCCTGGGTTGAATTGCTGAATGGCGAAGATTTCGCTCGGATCGTCGTACTCCGTCGCGTGGGCCAGGGCGCGGAACGCGATCCTTCCCTTGTCCGTCGAGACTTCTCCTTTCACCTCGGCATTCCACAGGTCTGTGCGCAGGGTGCCGCCGGTGATCATGCCGACCGGACGGAGCGTGAAGTGACCGATGGGCAGCCGGCACCGGCCGTGCTGCGGGAGCCAACTCTCCGGCGGGCGGTTGTCGACCACGTCGGTGCGGCCCACGTCGAAGCGGAGCACGTTTTCGCTCCCCTGCCGATACACGCTCAAGCCGACCAGACCGTTGCCCACCTGGGCGCTGTCGTCGAACTCCCGCGGCAGCTGCTCCCAAACCGGATCCTGCCGGGCCAGAAATGCGGGCCAGTCGATCTCCACGGCCGGCGGGGCGTAATCTTGGGCAGCGCAGGTCGAAAGCAACGTCAGCAGTAGGACGGCGAGCATTGACTTTATGATGAGTTGACCGCCAGGGATCGTTGGATTGTTCACGCCACGATTATCGACCGTAGGAGTGTCGTTCGCTACCGCCATGCTGGCGGTGAGTCTACCCGCCGTGCAGGCTGCGGAGCGCGTCCGCCCGAACATCGTGTGGATCGTGGTCGACGACATGTCGCCTGACCTATCGTGTTATCGCGCTCTTCCCATCGCGACGCCGCACCTCGACCGCCTGGCCCGCGAGGGCACCCGCTTCACGCACGCCTACACCACCGCCCCGGTTTGTTCCCCCAGCCGTTCGGCGATGATCACCGGCATGTATCAGACCGCGATCGGCGCCCAGCACCACCGCAGCGGCCGTGGTGCACTCAAGATCCATCTTCCCGACGGTGTGCGGCCTGTGCCTGTGCTGTTTCAGGAGGCAGGCTACTACACCTGCATCGGCGACGGCCTCGCCGCCGACGAGCCCCGCGCTCGTGGAAAACGCCGGCAGCCCTTCGGCAAGACCGACTACAATTTCGAGTGGGACTCGGCGATCTATGACGGCGAGGACTGGGCTGGTCGGGGGACAGGCCAGCCGTTCTTCATGCAGGTGATGCTGAGCGGCGGCAAGATCCGGGACGCCAAGCGGGCGACTGCCGAGGCCTTGGAGGCTGCCGGTCTCGGCAGCCCGGTGCGCTCCGACGACGTGGAACTACCGCCGTATCTGCCGCGCGACCCTGCGATCCTCGCCGATTGGGCCGCCTACCTCGACTCGGTCCGCCTCACCGATCACCACGTGGGAAAGGTGCTCGCCCGGCTCGAGGCGGAAGGCGTGCTCAAGAACACGCTCGTGATCTTCATGACGGACCACGGCATAAGCCATGTTCGCGCGAAGCAGTTTCTCTACGACGAGGGCACGCACATCCCCTTCATCGTGCGCGGGCCCGGCGTGCCCCGGGGCGAGGTGCGCGAGGATCTCATCGAGCAGATCGACATGGCGCCGACGTCGCTGGCGGCGGCCGGCATCCCGATTCCAGGCATCATGCAGGGGCGCGGCCTGTTTGCCGCGGGCAGGCAGCCCCGTGAGGCCGTGTTTGCCGCACGGGACCGCTGCGACGAGACCGTCGACCGGATTCGCAGCGTGCGGACCGATCGCTTCCTCTACATCCGCAACTATTTTCCGCAGCGGCCGCTCCTCCAGCCCAATGCCTACAAGGACGCGAAGCCGACGCTCCAGGCCCTGCGTCGGCTGCATGCCGTGGGCGAATTGCCGCCGCTGACGGAGCGAATTCTCTTCAGTCCCAGGCGGCCGGCCGAGGAACTCTACGTGTGGCGCGACGACCCGTGGCAGCTCATGAACCTGGCCAAAGATCCTGCCCACCGGACTGATCTCGAGGCGTGTCGCGCGCGGCTCGATCGCTGGATGCAGGAGATGCGGGATCCGGAGCAAGAGCCGGAGGCGCAGTACGACAGCGACATGGCGGTGTATGTCGCGAAAGGCAATCCGGCAGTGGAACGCAACATCGCCACGATGAAGCGGATGGCGGCGGATGAGCTTGAGGGGCCGAAAGGAGAGCCGGAGCGGTAAGACCGAAGCGTTTTTCGTGACAGGCTGAAGCCCGTCCTACTTACCGGCGCTGGAGGGGGACGCGGAACTTTGGATCCTGGTTCCAGGCCTGGCGCAGAAGGTCGTAGAGCGTTGCGTCGAACCGGGAGAGGCGGTGCGGATCCTGGAAGAAGCACTCCGTCGCCACGGCAAAAAACTCGCCCGGGCTCTCGAGGGCGTAGTCGTCGAAGGGCACGTTTCTGCCCTCGTCGAGCGCCTCCTCGAAGTGATCCTGGCAGTGGTCGAGCGCCGTCGCCCACTCCCGGCGCAGGTGCGGCGCCGAGAGCGGCGGGACGCCGTCGACCTCACCGTCGAGCATGTCGATCGCATGAGCGCACTCGTGGATCACCACCGACCGCGGCCCGTCGCGGAGCCGACCCCCCTCCACCACGCGCGGCCAGGAGAGCACCATGCTCCCGCCGGCCCAGGTTTCGCCAAGCCGCTGCTCCTGCCACTGGAGTTCGCCGCCGCCCTCGAGCGGTGCCGACTTGGGCGCCAGATAGTCGCCGGGATAGACGAGCACAGACTGCAGCCGGTCGAAGTGCTCGTCGTCGAAGCCGAGCGCCACGAGCGCCGCCTGACCTGCGATCGTAACGCGAATTTCGTCGCTGATCTCGAGGCCCAGGCAGCCCTCGAAGCGTTTTTCGGCGATGAATATGGCCGTCCGGGCCCGCAGCCGCTCGCCCTCGGCCTCGTCGAGCCAGGCCGACTGCCGAACGTTGCGCCGGAGGATGTCGAGCCACGCCGGAGGGAACGGCGTCGTGAGGATCGCCCGCCGCCGCCGCGCCCGCAGCCAGCCGAACATCACGGCCTCCCTTCAGGAGGGCCTGAGCGCCGCCGGCGGCTGGATCTCGAAGTTGTAACGGCCGAGGTCGAGCGCCAGCACGATGCAGCCGACGGCGATGGCGATGAACGAGAGGACGAGCATCGCGGTGTAGACGTTGACCGGCGGTCTCGATGCGGGCTGCGAATCGTCTGCCATCCTGCGGAACTCCGTCGCCGTGCGTCAGGCCTTGAGCCGCGTGGCCACGCGGTCGCCGGGCTGAATGTCGCCGCGCTTGAACTCGCGGATCACGCGGCCGACGCTGCGGTCGGGCTTCACGCTGATCACCTGCACGCGGCCGAGATACTCGTCGTCGCGGTACACCTCGAGGAAGTGCCCCATCTGCACGCCGTCGTCGCCGCCGAGCGTGACCTCGATCGAGTCGTCGGCCACGGCCGTGACGATGCCGCCGGCGGTGGGCACTTGGTCGCGAGGCAGGCTTTCGATCGCGAGGCCGTGCTGCTTGAGGAGCAGCCGGGCGTTGGCCACCTGCTTTTCGAGCTGGGCCTTGCGCTCGGTGGCGATCTCGAGAAACGATTCCTTCTCGTGGAGTTCGCCGGCCAACTTCGCCGATCGCGCGACCGCATCGTTGACCGTGTTCTGCTGCTTCGCGATGTCGGCCCGCAGCTCCTCGACCGTCTTTGTCGCCTTCTCGAGTTCGGCGCGGGCCATGGCGAGCTCCGACTGGGCCTTCTCCCGCTCGTCCTCGCGTGCATCCTTGTCCTTGCGCAGATCCTGGAGCTCCTTGTCCTTCTCCTCGAGGGCGGTCTGGATCTTGGCGACGACCTGGTCGCGGGCGGCCTCCGAGGAGGCCACCTCCGCGGTGAGCTTGGCGATCTCGGCCGTGAGCGTCTCGCGCTCCTTCTTGGCCTCCTCGAGTTGCAGCTTGTAGCCGAGCGGCTTGCCGGCCTGCACCTGGTCGGCCGTGCGGGTGATCTCGTCGCGCCAGTTGGTGTGCGTGGAGAAGAGCGCGATCGCGAAGCTCATGAACACCAGGCTCATGACAAACACCGCGAACACGAAGATTTTGCCGATGATATTCATGTGCAGCCCTCTCTCTGCAGACTATCCCTGGATCGGCAGGCTGGTCAACGCGTCTGCAGGGGGCGATTTTCCGGCCTTCCACTCGATGAAGCCGTGGGCGAGGGCCGCCACCACAACCGCCACACATCCCCCCGTCGGCACAGCCCCCCAGAAAAGCCACGGACTCGCCCGCCCGTCCGGCACGACGGCCGCCCGGAGCGTGGCGGTGTCGCGGCGTGGGCCGCGGGCCAGCAGCCGCCCGGAGCCGTCGATCCAGGCAGAGAATCCTGTGTTTGCGGCGATTACCAGCGGCGTGCGCACCTCGACGGCGCGGAAGATGCCGCAGGCGAGGTGCATGTCGAGTTCGCTCGATCCCCAGAACCAACCGTCGTTCGTGAGGTTCACGAGCACGTCGGGCCGGCGGCCCGCGGCGGCAAGCTCGCGCACCATCGAGCGCACCGCCCCCGGGACGGCCGTCTCGTAGCAGATGTTCGCCGCCACGCGCCTCCCGGCTAGGTCGACCGCGATGGGTGCGTGGCCCGGCGTGAGGCCGGCCGGCAGCGGTGTGAGCCGGTAGAGCCAGGGGAAGACATCGCCGAAGGGGATGCGCTCCCCGAAGAGCACAGGATGCATCTTGTCGTAGCAGCCGAGCTGTGCCCCGGCGGCGTCGAGGAACAAGCCCGCGTTGTAGTGACGGGCGCCCCCGGGCGCAGTGGGCGCAATCTCCTGGCGATCGAGCCCCACGACCCAGGGTGCGCCGTAGCGGCGAGCGAACGCCGCGAGCGCATCGAGACGCTCTTCCTCGAGCACGCGCCGTGCGCGGGCCTGCCGTTCGGCAGGATCGAGCGCGGCAGCCGCTTCGGCTCCGAGCGCCTCGTCAACGACGGTGTCCGGAAGCACTTCGGCAGGGTCGATCGTGATCAGCCCCCAGCGCCACATCGTCTCCGGCCAGACGATGAGATCGGGCTTGCCCGTGCCGGCGGCGAGGCCCGCGAGCGTGAGCTCGTCGTAGTGTCTGGCCACCTGGCCGCCGGCCTCGGGATCGTGCTTGAGTTCGGTGTCGATCGAACCTTGCACGAGCAGCACGTCGAGGGGCTTGCCGGTTGGCTGAGGCACGGTGGCCAGCCGCCATGTGCCGTAGGCCAGCGCGAGCGCCGGCACGGCGGCCGCGACGCCGGCCGCGAGCAGCCGACGCGACGCAGTGCGGGCTGCGGCACATTCGGCGATCCCGGCGGCGACCGTCATCACGACGCCGCCCACGCCGACGGCGCCGAACGCGTCGGCCAGCTGGATGAGCGTCGTCCAGCGCCACTGCGTGTGCCCAAGACCGGCGAACGTGAATCCGCCACCGACCCACCCGCGCAGCTGTTCGCAGCCCATCCACGCGACCGGCGCGGCGAGCACGAGCGGCCAGGCGAGCCGGTGGACGAGCCGCCGCGTCGTCCACACGAAGAGTACGACGTAGCAGGCAAGGTAGGCGGAAAGCGCCACCCAGCCGATCGTGGTGGCCGGATGGGGGAGCCGCAGCCAGTGGATCGCGAGCAGCCAGTACCACAAGCCGCCGCTCCAGAGCATGCGCCACGGATGGTTGCCGGGCATCTGCCGTGCGACGGCGAGTGCGAGCCAGGGCAGTGGCGCGACCCACGCGAGCATCCACAGATCCGCCGGGGGCTGCACGAGAAACATCGTGAGGGCGCCTACCCAGTCCATGAATGCCGTCCACCGCGGCAGAGGCCCCGAGAGCGTGAATGATCGCAAGGGCGTGGCGAACGCGCGCTGCACGGAACTCATGACTCACCGCCTTCCCCGGCCGCCTCGAACTCGGCAAGCGCGGTGCCGGGGGCCACGACGTCGTCTTCATCGACGAGTTGCCGCACCAGTCGACCCGTGATGGGCGCCTCGAGGTCGACCGTGGCCGCGCCGCAGAGGAGCTCGGCGACGCGGTCGCCCTCGAGCACGGCCGCGCCCTCGGGCACGAGCCACAACGAGAGTGTGGGCGACGCGCCCGGCATGCCGAGGTCGGGCACGACGAGCCGGACAGGAGAAGGGGATGCCGATGCCATGCCGCCCCTCACTCGAGGCTGCGGAGCCACTCGAGCACCACCGCGCCGACGGCCTCGAGCGACTCCGCCGAGCAGTGCTCGAGCGTGTCGTGAGTCGTGTGCCACTGGGGATAGTCGAAGTCGATGACGTCGCAGGTGGGGATCCGGCCGATCATCCGCAGGGGCACATGGTCGTCTTCGATCGTGTATTTCGGGCGGGGCACGAACTGCCGCACGCCCATCCGGGCCGCGGTCCCCCAGAGGGCGTCGACGACGGGCTGCGTGTCGGGCCAGCTCGCGCTCTGCTGCTCCTGGAAGATCTCGAGGTCGCGGTCGGCCACCATGTCGAGGATCACGCCGCAACGGTAGTGGTAGGGCAGGGTGCCCGCCTGCCGGGCGGCGGCGTATTGCCGGGCGAAGAAGTTCGACCCCAGGCAGTAGGGATCGCGCGGGGCGACGACGTATTCCTCGGCGTCGAAGAGAACGAAGTCGACGCCCACCGGTCCGTCGAGTGCCCGCACGGCCGCTGACAATTCCATGAGCGCCGCGACGCCACTGCCGCCGTCGTTGACGCCGAGGAACACGCCGCGCGAATCGGCCGGGTCGCGGTCGGGAAACGGCCGTGTGTCATAGTGGGCGCCCAGGAGCACGCGATCGGTGCGGTCTGGATGCCACTCCACGATCAGGTTTTCCATCGGCACGGGCTGGCCCGAGCGACGGTCTCGGATCTGAAATGGCTGGCGGGTGACCTTGCCTCCGGCGGCCTGGAAGTGTGCGACGACGAGATCGCGCTGCCGGGCCATGCCGGGCGAGCCGCTGGGCCGCGGGCCGAGCGCCGCGATCGCCTCGAGGTGCTTGAACGCCCTGGCCCCCGAGAACTGTGGTGGCTCGTCGGCGATCGCCCCGGCGGCCGCCACGGCCCACAGAGAGGCCACCCAGGGGGCTGCGCGACGGACGTGATCAGGGCGCACTCGCATGACGAAAAGTCTACCGGTTTCACCTGAAACCGGAATGTCGTACAACCAGTGCGATGGCCGCAGTGATGCCCGCACCCCAGGATGGACCGCCGATGCAGCGCGGATGCGTGTTGGCCTTGGTCGCGATGCTCGCCGCCCTCGCCTGGAGCACGCCGGCCCGCGCCGGCGGCGGTCCGGAAAACGTGTTTCTCGTCGTCAATGCGACGAGCCCCGGCAGCCTCGCCGTGGCCAATGCCTACGCGGCTCTCCGTGGCATCCCGCCGATCAACGTGCTCATGCTTCCCTGGCAGGGCAGCCGGGAGGCAGTGACGATCTCTACATTCCGCACGGATATTCTCCGACCGATCCTGCAGGCGATCGATTCACGGAAGCTCTCGCCACAGATCGACTGCGTGGTCTACTCGACCGACTTTCCCTGGCGGATCGACTTCGCGGAGGAGTTGCCGCGCGAACTCGCGGGCCGCGACAAGTTTCCATCGGGGTCGCTGACCGGCATGACGATGCTCTATGCCACCGTGCAGGCGGGCAGCCCCGAGTATCTCGATCCGGCGAGCAACCGCTACTGGCGGCCCGTGGGTACCGACGGTGTGCCCACCACCACCGTCGGTTTTCGTGGGTGGTATGGCTGGGGGCCGCTCGGTGAACTGCTCGAGGCGGGCGGATCACGGTATCTCCTCTCCGCCGTGCTCGGTGTGACCGATGGCCGTGGCAACACCGTACCGGAGATTCTGCGGTACCTGCGGTCCGCCGCGGCTGCCGACGGCACCCGGCCCCAGGGCACGATCTATTTCCTGACCAATTCCGACATTCGCACCACCACGCGCAACCCGAATAACAGCGTGTTCCCCGGCGTGGTGGCCGCGCTCGAAAAACTCGGCGTGAAGGCGGCGGCGGTGAAGGGCACACTCCCGTCGGGCAAGCGCGACATCGCGGGGCTCATGACCGGCGCGGCCGACTTCGACTGGCCCGGCAGCGGCTGTGCCGTCGTGCCCGGCGCGATCTGCGAAAACCTCACGAGCTTCGGCGGCATCTTCACGCCGTCGGCCGGGCAGACGCCGCTGTCGGTGTTTCTCCGGGCCGGAGCCGCCGGCTCGAGCGGCACCGTGATCGAACCGTTCGCGCTTCAGGCGAAGTTTCCGCACGCGTCGATCCAGGTGCACTACGCCCGCGGCGCGAGCCTCGTCGAGGCCTTTTATCAGTCCGTGCGATCTCCGTATCAATTGCTCGTCGTGGGCGATCCGCTCTGCCGGCCATGGGCTTCGATCCCGGTCGTGGAAGCGGTGATCGCCCCCGACGCCAAGCCCGTCGAGCCGCACGCCCCGCTCTCCGGCACGGTCGAATTCGAGCCGCGGGCCACGGTGCCCGGCGGCGGTTCGGCCGACCGGTTCGAACTGTTCGTCGATGGCATGCGGCTCGCGCAATGCGGCCTCGGCGAGCGGCTCACGGTCGACACCACCCAACTCGCCGACGGCTACCACGATCTCCGCCTCGTGGCGATCGAGTCGTCGCCGGTGGAGTCGCAGGGCCGGTGGATCATGCCCGTGTCGTTCGCCAACAATGGCCGCACGCTCTCGCTCGAAGTCGAGCCGCGCCGCGTGAAGCCCTCGGGCACGGTGCGCGTGAGTGTGTCGGGTACAGGGCTCGAGAGCGTCGTGATCTTCGCCATGGGCCGCGTGCTCGGCCGCACCCGCGAATCGACGAGCTCGGTCGAGGTGCCGGCCGAACTGCTCGGCCGTGGCAGCGTGACGATCCAGGCGATCGGCCGCGCGGGCAGCGGCGTCAGCAACAGCGTGAACGCGGTGCCCGTGACCGTGGAAGTCACCGACGCGGGGTAGGCACCCGTGGGGCAAGCGTCTCGCTTGCCAGTCAACAAGCCCGATTCGGCGTCCGAATGCAGGCTATTGCCACCTGCCTGAACGTCAGGCGCGGGGATACGGGCAGCCCGAAGCCGGATTGAGCGCGTGCAGTGACAGGCGAAAGTCCTGTCCTACTTTGCCTTGAGGGAGACGAGCGCGCCGGATGGGGAGGCGAGAATCAGGCGGTTGGTGGCCTGGTTCACGACCGGGAACGTGAAGCCGCCGAGGCAGAATTGGTCGCGCTTCTCGCCCGTGTCGAGATCGATGCTCACGAGACGACCGACGCGGTCGACGAGCCAGATACGACCGGCCGCCACGGCCACGATCCGGCCATGCCGCCAGGTTCTGCCAAGTTGCTCGCCGGTTTTCGTCGAGAACACGGCGATGCCGTCGTCGCCGAGCGACACTACGAGTTTGTCGCCGGCCGTGAACAGCGTGCCTTCCGGACGGGCGTCGAGGAACACGCGCCACGTGAGCCGGAGCCCGCCGCCCGCGATGTCGAGCGAATCGATCCGGACGAGATCGCCCTCGGCCGTCGCGGCGAAGATGGCGCCGTCGTGCACAAGCGGCCGGCCTGCCGGGGGTCGGTCGAGGTAGAACTCGTTGCGCTGCCAGTCGTCTTCGCTCCTGTCGATCAGGACGAGCGTGCCGTCGTCGGTGCACCAGAGCACACCGCCATTGAAAGGCTGCGGCTGCTGCGACACCACGCCGCCCGCGTCGAGCGACAGCGGTTCGAGGCTCTCGGGCTTTGGCGTGCCGGCCCGGCCCTTCTTCGTTGCCGCCTGTTTCTTGGGCGGCGCCGCATCTTTCGTAGTTGCAGCGCCGTCGACTGCAGCCGACTGCCGGTGCGGGTTCGTTGGCAGCCGCATGATCTTGCCGTCGCCGAACGGAGCATAGACCCATGGGCCGGAGACCGTCGCGCCGGCATCGGCCAAGAGACCGAAGCGGCTGCTCCAGAGAGCCTGGCCCGTCTTGCGATCGAAGGCGTGGATGCCGTCGCCGTGCGACACGGCCACGATCTCCGCGCCGATGGCGGCAGGCTGGAAGGGGCTCGTCTGGGCATCGAGGGGATGCTTCCAGAGGATCGTACCGGGCAGCGGCGCCCCAGCCCGCTGTTCTCCCGCCTGCACCGCGACCACGTTGCCGTCGCCGGCCTGCGCGACGACGAGATCGCGATTGACCACGACGTGCTCGAGCGTCGCGGTCGAGGCATCGAACGGAATCTGCACGAGCCATTCGCGCTCGAGCCCCGCACGCTCCGCCGTGAGATCGTCAGCGGCCGTGCCGCACAGGCAGTCGGCGTGAACGGAGCCTCCGGGGAGCGGTAGCAGGACCACGAGCGCGAGCGCGGCCCGCACCCATTTCCGATCCCGGCGAGACGACGCACGCATGACCATGAAGACAACCTTAATTCCGGAAATTCCCAGTGCATAATGGTACGATCCGATTTCCGCGGGGCGTCGTCCGGCGGCCTGTAAAAGCCCCTCCAAGCCGCTGCCACCCCCCCGTCGGATCCGCACCATGTCGCAGGCCCCGCCGCCAGCCCGTTCCCCGGATTCGGCGGCCCTGGTGCTCGGCTACCTCAATTTCTCCGCGGGTGCTTTCGATCCCGCAGTGTGGCGCGGGTGGAGCGACCTGTTCGCGACCGTGGAGCCGGAGGCAGAGGAAGGCCCTTGCGAACGAGCCGACGCGATGGCTGCGGTGCTCGATCTGTTGACGGAGCGACTCGTCGCGCTCGAGGCCGCCGAGCCGGCCTTTCGCGATGCCCGGCAGGCCCGCCTGGTGCTGTCGATCCTCGGGGAGCAGTTGCTGCCTGGATACCGTGCGTTTCATGCCGACCTGCTCGAGCACCAGCCCCCGGGCGCGATCGAGCGGCCGTTCTTCGTGGCGGCTGCGGCGCAATCGCTCCTGGCCGGGGGCATCCCGGAGGCCGATGGTGCGGCCGATCCGAAGGCGATCGCGACGGCCGTCGCGGCGGCGATCGGCAGACTCAATGACTACGTCGGCTGGCGACCCGTGGCGGTGCTCGAGAACGGCCGGCTCTCGGAGCCCTATCCTCACGAGCGCGTCAGGCCGATACCCCTGTTCGTTGCCGGGGCCGGCGTGGCCTCCGGCCGCTATCGCGACCTCGTGGCCGGAGCGATCGAGATCCTCGCGGCTGCCCCGCCGCAACTGCTGGATCAGGCCGACTTCGATCTCGCGCTCCTCGAGGAACTGGCGATCGATCCCCGAGCCTTCGACTTTCTCCATCCAGCGGCGAGCCGCCCCAATTATCTTTTCGGCCTCTGGGATCCCGAGCGGATCGATGCCCGCGGCAACTATCGCCGCATGGTCGTGCAGCAGGCCACGCTCGAGGGCATCCTCTCCTGGTCGGATGCCGCGAGCGATTCACCACTGGCCCAGATTCCCGAGCGTCGGGCCTACCTGCAACGCGAGTCGTCGGCGGTGCTCGCCGGCGTGATGCTGATGGCCTCGGGGCTCTCGGGGCGTGGGCCGGGAGCCCACCACGCCGGTCTGCCGCTCGCCGAATTGCTGCCGCGAATCGCCGGCTACCGCGACGACTTCTACCGTTGGCTTCTCGGCACGCTGCCGCCCGACCACCGGCAGCGGCTCGACGCGGAGATGCAAAGGCTTCGCCAGCCCTTCGGCGGCGTGCGGCGGCACATCAACGCGCTGCTCGCCGCCCGCCGTGCCCGCCAGGTTGAAAACGTGGCGCTCGCGGCCGTGCTTGCGCGGCTTGGCCGGGCCGCCGGAGCCGAGCGGCTGGCAGGCCGTGTGCCGGCAGCATCGGCGCGGATGTTTGCCCGGATCACGGGCTTCGTCGTCGCGGCCCGGCGGGCGTTGACGATGGACTCTCAGGGGCGGGGGGGCGAAGAGGCGATCGCTCAACTCGACGCCGCCACCGACCTCCTGTTTCGTGCGGTCGGCTGCGGGGCCGCGGTCGATCCCTGGAACATCCTCGGCCTGGGCGGGCAGTTTCCGCTGCACGAGCCGGGCGGAGAGAGCCTCGCGGATCCGCGGGTCGACGACCTCGTTGCTGTGACGGAGTCGATCCTCGACGGCTACGCGGCCGTGTGGCGCGTGGCCAGCCTCGATGGCCCGGAGCCGGTGGCGCTGCAGGCGGCCGCGGCGCTGGAGAAGCTCGCCGCCTGGTGGGATCGACATGCGACCACGACGGTGTCGGGCGTGCCACGTCTCTCGGGCCGCGAGATTCTCGATTCGACACGCGAAGTGATTGGAGCCCTCGAGCGCCGTCGGGCCTTCGCCGGCGCCGCGCCGCCCCCGGCCTTCTGGCGGAAGGAAGTCGGCGAGTTCACAGCCCCTACGAGCCACGCCCAGGCCGCGGCGGATTTGCTCGACGAGGGAGATCTCGACGGCGCGATGGGGTTGCTCGTGCACTGGGCATCGCTCCTCGAGGGGGCAGCCGTCGAGCGGTCTGGAGCGGATTGGCTCGCGGCAGCCGCGCGATGGACCGCGCGGGCCGTCGCCGATACGTCGGCTGCAGGCAGGACGCGTGTGCGCCGGTTCCTGGAACTCATCGAGGCGAACACCACCGGCGTGCTCGATGTGCTCGACCAGGTGGTCAACCAAGGCGACCGACCAACGGCGATGTCACGCGACGACGGGCAGACCGGCGATGAGACGCCCGGCGAGGAGCAGGCCGACGAGGAGGAACGCGTTGCATCGGCCTATGAGTCGATGGTGTGGCGCGACTCGGCCGACGATGGCGTTGACGGTGGGATGCTCGACGTCGACTTGCCGGGCGGCGCGCGTGTGGGGGGCGTGGCGGATGTGGAGCACGCGGCCGAGTTCCTGGCTGGCGTGTGCCGGCTCCTGCGGCATGCCATGACGGCAGCCTGCGCCGCCGATGTCCGCGCTGGCACGGTGCCCTCGCGGGCCGATGTCGACTCGGCCCTCGCCTGGCGGCATACGCTCAAGCGGCTGCGGCGGGCATTCGTGCGAGCCGCCGACCACCTCGCGGCCACCGACGCGCTGCCGCCTCCAGGGACGCCCCTCGCGGAATACGACCGGCTGCGCTGGCAACGCGATGCCGCCGTCGAGCGGCTCGTCGACGCCGCTGTGCAGGCCACGGAAACGCTGTGGATCCTTTCCGCCGCAGTTTGCCTCGGCGCGCGGTCGACTCCGATGAGAGGGCGGCCGACGGTGGGCCGGCTGTTCGCCGCGCTGCTCGCCGGCGATGCGGAGGCAACGCGGGAGGCGCTCGCCGCCGTGAAAAGCACGCTCGTGGGAAAGTCGGTTCTCTACGTGCCGCTGTCGCGGGGCGGCCGTCCCTCGAGGATCGCGCGTTCGAGGAGCCGCGAGCGGCTCCTCGAACGGCTCGCGGCCTGTCTTCCCCGATTGGGTCTGGTGGCCGAGACATCGGAGATCGTGCACCTCGCCAAGGCGCTCGAGAGCCGCCGTCCTCCCGGCGCTGCGAGCGTGAGCGAATTCGACCGTGTGTTCGAGGCCGCGACCGCCGCCCTCGTGGAGCGGATCGTCGAAAGTGCGCAGGCGCCCGGGCCCGGAGGCGTTGCGATCACGGCGCAGGCCGGCGCTGAGCGGATTCTCGCGGGCCTCTCGCTGCTCGTGCCCCAGTTGCTTGACACCTGGATGACGCACGCCCGCCAGCTGCGGCTCTCGGTGCTCGAGCGGGTGCGCGATCCGAAGGCCTTCGCCGTGGTGAAGGAGTTCATCGAACTGTACGGTGCGGGCCTCTTCACCCAGCACCTGCTCGCGCCGCCATCACTGCGGGGCATCCTACGTGGCGGAGTGAAGCGGTTTCTCGAGCAGTTGGTGGAGCGGCATGCAGGCGAGGAGCCGGACGACGCTGCCGAGGGTAGGCCGCGGTTTCCTGCGCGGCTCGTTGCGGATCTCGAGAGCGAGGCGCTGCCGATCCGGCAGGCGGCAAGCCGGCTGCGGTTCGTGCTCGAGTGCATCGCCGAGAACCACGCCGAATACCGCGATTGGAACTCGACCACCACGCAGTCGGATCGCGGCGAGCACCTGCACATCCTGCTCGATTTTCTGCGCATGAAGGCTGAGCACGACCGCATCGCATGGACGCTGCGTCCGGTGAGCATGGCGCACCGTGTGCTCACGCGCCGCGGGCTGCACGACGCGGCCGAGGCGTGGCGCGGCCGGATGCGTGACGAGACCCGCGAGACGGCCGGCGACCTCGCGGGGCGGTTGGCGAAGCTCGAGGCGTTCTGGGGCGTGCGGCTGGCGAGCGTCGCCGATCGCGTGGGCCGCCCATTCACGGCCGTGTTGGAACAGGACGAACTTGAATCACTCGTCGATCCGGCCGTGGCGGAGGCGGCGACGGGCACGCCGGAGGGGGCGGGCGCGAGGTTCGAGGAGCGGGCCGAGAAGCAACTCGGGCTGGCCTGTGGATCGGGCGTGGAGGTTCCCGACTGGCTCGAGCGCCTGGGCGTGACCGTGGAGCGGGCGCTCGAGCGGGCCGATGCCGGCCAGGCCGGATGGGTGCGGGCCGGGACGCTGCCCGACGCGGTGCCGTGGCGGCCGCTCTCGTGGGACACGCTCCAGGCGCTGCTCGCGAAGGAGGACGGCGGTCGGCGCGGTACAACAAAGGCATGAGCGACGGGCGCGAAATTCCCAGCCAGCGGCGGAAGGGCGAGGCCCGGCGGCCGCTGGCCGTCTGGATGGCCGGCCCTATCGGGATCGACGCGGCCCTCGCGCTGGCCGAGCGTCTGGCCTGGGAGGTGTCGGAGCCGGAAGGTCGGCCACCGACGCTCGTGCTGGCGGAACTCGAGCCGAGCATCACGATCGGCCGCGGTGGATCCCGGGCCGATCTCGAACTCACCGACGAGGAACTGCGGGCGCAGGGGCTCGCAGTGCGTTTCGTCGGCAGGGGTGGCGGGGCGGTGCTCCATGCGCCCGGGCAGGTGAGCGTGTCGCTGTTCGCCCGACTCGACGACCTCGGCCTCGGGCGACACGACGTCGGGACCTACCAGGAGCAGTTCGAGCAGGCGCTCGAAGGAGCCGTGCGGGCGGTGCGGTGCGGTGCGGCGCGGGATTCGCGCCTGCCGGGAATCGCGGGCCGTACGGGGCTGCTCGCGGCCGTCGGCATCGCCGTGCGCCGCGGAGTGGTGTGGCATGGGGGGTTTGTGAATGTCCGCCCCGATCTGGGGCTGTTTCACCGCGTGCGCACGCTGCCGGTCGCCGTGGCCTCCGCAAAGCGTACGATGGGATCGATCGAGGCCGACGTGCAGCGGCCGGTGCGGCTCCAGGACGTGCGGTCGGCGCTCGTGCAGCAGATGATCGAAGCCTTCAGCTTCCCGCGGGCGCACATCCAGTCGGGGTTTCCTCTGCCGATCGAGAGGGCCACGGCCCGCCGCAAGGAGGTCGTCAACCGTGTCGGATAGCCCTGTCGTCGCATCATCGTTCGTGCTGCCGATCGTCACCACCGACGACCCGCCCCCGCCGCCTGTCCGCCGGCTGCCGCCCTGGCTGCGGCAAAACCTCGGGCCCGGCGGTGGCCACGCCGAGACGGCGCACCTGATCGCCGAGCTCGGCCTGGAAACCGTCTGCTCGTCGGCCAAGTGCCCCAACCGGCTCGAATGCTGGTCGCAGAAGACGGCCACGTTCATGATCCTCGGCAACGTCTGCACGCGGCCCTGCGGCTTCTGCTCGGTGCCCAAAGGCAAGACGGAGGACCTCGAGCTCGACGAGCCCGAGCGGGTGGCCGAGGCGGCAAAACGTTTGGGCCTCGCGCACGTGGTGATCACGAGCGTGACCCGCGACGATCTGCCCGACGGCGGTGCCGAGCACTTTCGGCGCACGGTCGAAGCGGTGCGGGCCTCGACGGGCGCAGCGGTCGAGGTGCTCGTGCCGGACTTCATCGGCAAGCCCGGTGCCCTCGAGCGGCTCATGGCCTCGAAGCCCGACGTCTTCAACCACAACACCGAGACAGTACCCCGCCTCTACC
>CAZDTC010000009.1:18043-21271 GCA_964508125.1 uncultured Candidatus Kuenenia sp. | reverse complement strand
ATGCCGCTCGTGTACACGCCGCGTGGAATGCTCGAGCCCTGGGCGTTGCGGCAGCGATGGCTCAAGAAGAAAGCGTTTCTATTGGCTTACTTAAAGCCTATCCTGTGCCGCGCGGATTTGCTTCACGCGACGAGTCTCGAAGAGAGGGAAACGTTCCGCGCGTTTGGTCTGCGACAGCCGATCGCGGTCATCCCGAATGGCATCGATCTGCCCGTGGAGGCCGCGAGGCCGACTGGTAGTCCGCGCCGCGAAGTTCGGCGGCTGCTCTATCTCGGGCGGCTGCACCCCAAGAAGGGCATTGAAAACCTGCTGCGTGCCTGGGGGCGGCTCGATCGCCGTGGCTGGCAGCTCTCGATCGCAGGCATCGACGAAGCGGGCTATCAATCGCGGCTGGTCGCCCTGGCCAACGATCTGGGGCTCGGCGACACGGTCGATTTTCCGGGTCCGCAGATCGGGGCCGACAAGTGGCGGTTTCTGGCGACGGGCGATGCGTTTGTGCATCCTTCGTTTTCCGAAAACTTCGGCATCGCCGTCGCCGAGGCGATGGCGGCGGAACTCCCCGTGGTCGCCACTGTCGGCACGCCGTGGAAGTGCCTGGCAGACCATCGGCTCGGCTGGTGGGTCGATCCCACCCCGGATGCCTTGGCGCCGACGCTTGCGGAAGTGATGCAGGCCGATCCGGCCGTCTTGGCCGACATGGGCCATCGCAGCCGCGAATACGTGGCCCGCACGTTTGCCTGGTCCGCGATCGGCGCGAAGATGGCGGCGTGTTACGACTGGCTCCTGGGTCGGGCGGCGGCCCCCGACTGCGTCCAGTTCTGAGGCTTTGCGGTGGCGTTTTACGAGGCTCCCTACGTCAATCGGCTGAGTGCCGCTAACCGCTGGGGGCGGATCCTATGGCGGATTGTTCACACGCTGGTATTTCGGCCGTCGCCGGCCCCGCTGTTTGTCTGGCGGGTGTTTCTCCTGCGTTGCTTCGGGGCCCGCGTGGATTGGAAGGCCCGCCCCTATCCCTCGGTTCAGATCTGGGCGCCGTGGAATCTCACGATGGCGGCCGGTTCTTGTCTGGCAGATGGCGTCGATTGCTACTGTGTGGCGCCGGTGCAACTCGGGGCGGAAGTCACCGTCAGCCAGCGGGCATTTCTCTGCACCGCGAGCCACGATATCCGCCAGGCTGATCGTCGGCTCGTCACGGCGCCGATCCGGATTGAGGCCGGAGCTTGGGTGTTTGCCGAGTCCTACGTGGGGCCGGGAGTGACGATCGGGGAAGGTGCTGTCGTAGCCGCACGGGGCGTCGTCGTGAAGGACGTTGCTCCGTACGACGTGGTCGGTGGAAACCCTGCCCGCGTGATTAGCCACAGGGATGTTCGGCGGGATGGCTGACCTTTCGCAGCTCGGCATCGTTGTGCCGGCGCTGGATGCCGCCGCCACGATCGGCATGACGCTCGAGTGCCTGCGGCCCGCCGTGGCAGCTGGCGCCCGGGTGGTCGTCATCGACGGCGGCTCCACCGACGACACCGTAACGAGAACAAGATGCTTTCCGGTGGATTGCCACTTCGCTCCCGGCACCATGTATGACGCCATCAACACCGGCTGCCGGATGCTTGACGTCGAGTGGCTCACGTGGATCAACGCCGACGACCTCCTGTACGCGGACCAGTTGTTGTCGCAGATCGCGGCGGCCGAAAGCGACGATAGCGTGCTTTACGGGCCGGTAGACTTCATTGATCACTCAGGCCGGTTCGTGCACGCCTGGAGAAGTGCCCGCCCTGCGGACCTGCTCCCTCTCTACCAAGCCGGCTACAGCCCGCTCCTTCAGCAGGGCACGCTGTTCCGGCGGCGGGTGTTCGAAACGGTAGCCGGATTTAACGTCGGCTATCGCTACGTGGCCGATGCCGATTTCTGGTGGCGGGCGCTCGAGGCGGGGCACCGTTTCAGGACTTTGGCGACGCCGCCCGTTGCCGCGTTTCGCCTGCACTCGGCCCAGCAGAGCCAGCGGCACCGTGCGGAGATGGATAAGGAACATCGTCGGATGGTGGTCGCGCATGGGGCGCGACCGCGGCCTTGGTCAGGCCTCGTGCCGCTTGCCGGCTGGCGTATTGGCAACGCCGCCAACTATGTCGTTCGCGCGCTCCGCCGCGGCGGTCTCACGGGCCGCACAGGCCTCGCCGGAAGCTACTCTATCCCAGCCGCCGGCTGACGTCTCACCCCGCGACAAGCCCCGATGCCCACGCTCCTCATTCTCTCCCAAACCTATCCCCCCGATCCCGCCGCCGTCGGGCAGCACATCGCCGACGTGGCCGAGCGAATGGTGGAGCGCGGCTGGCGGGTGGTGATCTACACATCGCGGCGGGGCTACGACGATCCCGCCCAGCGGTATGCGTGGCGGGAGATACGCCGCGGGGTAGAGGTGCGGCGGCTGCCGTTTTCGAGCTTCGGCAAGGGGGCGATCGCCGTGCGGCTGGCCGCCCAGATGCTCTTCATGGTGCAGGCCCTTGCCCGCAGCGTGTTCACGCGCAGCGTGACGGCGATCCTTGTGAGCACGAGTCCTCCCTTCGCGGGCTTCGGCGGCTACCTGCTCGCCGCGGTGCGGCGCGTGCCATTTGTGTGGTGGGTGATGGACATCAACCCCGACCAGATGGTGACATCGGGTCGGCTTAGGGCGACGTCCGCAATCGCCAGGGCATTCGATTGGATGAACCGCCAGACGCTGCGCGGCGCCCGGAGCGTAATCGTGCTCGATCGCTTCATGCGAGACTGCCTCTTAGAGAAGGCCGACGTGGCAGAAAAAATCGACATCGTGCCACCCTGGTCGCACGATATCGTTCGTGAGAATCTGCCCCACGATCGCAATCCGTTTCGGCAGCGGCAGGGCTTTGGCGATTCGCTTGTCGTGATGTATTCGGGCAACCACGGCTACTCGACCCCGCTTGGCACGCTCCTGGCCGCCGCCAAGCAACTGGAAAGCGAGCGAGGGTTGAAGTTCGTGTTCATCGGCGGGGGAGTGATCAAGCGGCAAATCGACGACATGGTGGCCCGAGAATCGCCCCCCAATATTGTCTCGCTGCCATACCTGCCGCTCACAGAACTTCGCTACTCGCTGTCGAGCGCCGACGTGCACGTCGTTTCCCTCGCCAACGAGGGTGTCGGCGTGGTTCATCCCTGCAAGGTCTATGGCGCAATGGCTATCGGGCGACCGATCATCGCTCTGGCGCCCCGCGAATCCTA
>CAZDTC010000009.1:0-17943 GCA_964508125.1 uncultured Candidatus Kuenenia sp. | reverse complement strand
AATCTCCGAGCCCGCCGTCGCTGCCGCCGAAGCGTTCGAACGCTTTCCGGCGGAACTGCGGATGGCGCTGCTCATTCGACGCACGGAGCAGCGGCTGCTCGGCCTATATGCCGAAGGCAAACTCTTCGGCACCGTGCACACCTGCATCGGCCAGGAATTTTCGGCCGTGGCTGTCGGCCGAGCCCTGCGGGCCGACGACACCGTGTTTTCCAATCACCGCGGCCATGGCCACTTCCTGGCTACCGGCGGAACGGTTGAGGAATTGATCGCCGAGGTGATGGGCAAGTCCACCGGCATCTGCAGGGGCCGCGGCGGCTCGCAGCACCTGCAGAAGGGCCGCTATTATTCGAACGGCATCCAAGGGGGCATCGTGCCCGTGGCGGCGGGACTCGCCCTGGCTCACAAACTCTCCGGCAGCGGTGCCATCGCCACCGTCTTCATCGGCGACGGCACGCTCGGCGAGGGCGCCCTCTACGAGACGCTCAACATCGCGTCTAAATGGGATCTGCCGCTGTTGTTGATCTGCGAAAACAATCTCTATGCCCAGTCCACGTCGCAGACACAGACATTGGCTGGCGACATCTGCGGCCGCGCCGAATCCTTTGGCATCGATGCCAGCCATGGCGACACCTACGATTGGCCGGGGCTGTTCGTCGGTCTCCAGACGTCAGTCGAAAAGGTTCGGCAGACATCGCGGCCCGTGTTCCACAGAGTGGACACGTTTCGGCTGATGGCTCACTCCAAGGGCGACGACAATCGCCCCGCTGAATACGTGCAGTCCCACTGGGACCGCGATCCACTCGCGGTACTGGAGCGGGCGCTCGCCGGGGATGTGCGCTGGGCTGAGTTGGAGCGGTCGGTGGACGAGGAGATCGCCGCGGCGGTGGCGGCGGCGGAAGCGGCGGCGTTCGGGGATTCGCCCACCCGGCCCGCGATGGCCGTCTCAGTTCCCGGTTGGAAGCCGCTTGAGTTCGCGGAGGAAAGAACGGTGAAGTCGATCCAGCGCGGGCTGGATCGGGCCCTCGCCGCCGACGACCGGGTTGTGGTGATCGGCGAGGACATCGAGAGCCCCTACGGCGGAGCGTTCAAGTGCACTCAGGATCTTTCAGCACGGTATCCCGGCCGGGTGCGCAACACGCCAATCAGCGAGTTGGCCATTGTCGGCATCGGCAACGGCCTGGCCCTCGCCGGATACCGGCCGGTAGTCGAGATCATGTTCGGCGATTTTGTGACGCTGGCCTTGGATCAATGGGTGAATCACGCGGCCAAGTTCGCGTTCATGTTCGCCGACAAGGTGAAGGTGCCGCTCCTCGTGCGGACGCCAATGGGGGGCAAACGCGGCTATGGAGCCACCCACAGCCAGTCGCTCGAGCGACACATCGTAGGCGTTCCTGGTACGCGAGTGCTCTGCTTGCACCATCGCTACCCGGCCGCGGACCTGCTCCGCGAAGTGTTCGCCCAACCCGACGTGCCGACCTTCCTCGTTGAGAACAAGATCCTTTACGGCAAGGCCTGCTCCTCGGAGACTCGAGCCGGTTTCACGCTCTCCGTGAGCCACGATGTATTCCCCACGGTTCGGCTCTCCCCGGCCGACACGCCGGGGATCACGATCGTGGCTCTGGGCGGCATCGGTATCGACGCTGAAGAAGCAGTTGCGCGGCTGTTCGTCGAGCACGAGCAAACGGCCGACCTGTTCCTGCCAACCCAACTTTATCCGTTTGACGTAGGCTGTCTGCTCGACAGCCTGCGAACTACGGGACGGCTGCTAGTGGTCGAGGAAGGGCAGGGATTTGCATCGGTTGGTGCGGAGATCGTCGCTGCGGCCGCGGAGCGACTTGGGCCAGGACTCCGCGCCGCTGTCCGCGTTGCGGCCGCCGAATGTCCCATCCCGGCGGCCAGACCGCTGGAGCAGGCGTGCCTACCCAGCGTAGACGATATTCTGGCGGCCGCCGTGCGACTCCTCGGCCAGTGAGCGCAGCCTTACGCGACACGATGTCCACACAGTCTGAAATCCGGGTTCCCCGCGAGACGGTCAACGACGACACCGTGAAGGTCGTTCGGTGGCTCGCCGCCGAAGGCGATGTCGTGCGCACGGGCATGGCTGTCGTCGAACTCGAAACCTCGAAGTCGGTGATCGACGTCGAGGCGCCGGCCGCGGGGCGACTGACTATTCGCCGCCAAGCGGGAGAGCAGGTGCCGATCGGCGAACTGCTCGGGCTGATCGGAGACGGGGCTGCCACCGCTCCTGCGGTCGTTCGCCCCGTCGCCGCGACGCGGGCCGCCGCAGTGGCCCCCGCATCCACGTCAGGACCCACGATCTCGGCCAAGGCCCAGGAGCTGATGGAGACGCACGGCATCGACGCCGCGGCCTTCTCCCATCTGGCCCTCGTGCGCGAGGCCGACGTGCGGCAGCACCTTGTCTCGCAAAATGCCGTAGCCGCAGTCGCCGATTCTGAGCCGGCTGCGCCAGGCTCTGCGTCGACTTCGGCTCCGCCCGCCGTCGCCGTTCCCTCCGAGCCTTGGCGGCCGAAGGGGCTCTTCGGTGATGCCGCCCGTGCCTCTTCCGAACGCGGCACGTCGGTCGTATGGCTGGCGTTCAACTACCTTTGGCGTAACTGGCTGTTGGGGAATCTCGTGCGGGTAGCACCGCGCGGCGTCATCAACGTGCTGCACCGCTGGCGCGGCGTGAAGATGGGCCACGACTGCTTTATCGATCCCAACGCCATCCTGGAAACGGCTTACCCGGAGAACATTACGCTCGGTAACGACGTGCGGGTGACGGCGGGGGCGATCATCATGACCCACATTAAAGGCCCCCATTATCTCCGCGACTGCGGTTTCGTGCCGGTCGTACTCGAGCGGGTCGTGCTCGAGGATCATTGCTTCGTCGGTGTGAACGCCGTGATCCTGCCCGGTGTGACCGTGGGGCGGGCGGCGGTGGTCGCCAGCGGGGCCGTGGTGACGGCCGATGTTCCGCCCCTGACTATGGTGGCGGGCAATCCGGCGAAGGTCGTCAAGCGATTCGAGGAACGGAGTTCTCCAGCGTGATAGCGAGCACCGACAAACAACCCCTCAACGCCTTCTGCGTCGATCTGGAGGAGTGGTTTCACGCCTTCGGCATCAGCGGAAAATACGCCGATCCGGCCCGCTGGGACGACGCGCCCGCCTGCGTCGTGGGCGACACGGAAAACCTGATGCGGCTGCTCGACGAGGCGGGCGCCCGCGGCACTTTTCTCACGGTCGGCTGGGTCGCCCGTAAGTATCCCGAACTGATTCGGCGGCTCGCCCGCGAGGGGCACGAAGTTGGCTGCCACAGTTACTGGCACAGGCTCGTCTTCGAACTAACGCCCGAGGAGTTCGACCGCGACATCGCCGAATGCGTCGGCCTGCTCCGCGAGATCACCGGACAGCCGGTGGACACGTTCCGCGCTCCGGGCTTTTCCGTGACGGCCGACGCGCTCTGGAGCTATCCGATCATGCGGCGGCACGGGATCACGACCGACATCTCGATCGTGCCGGCCAAACGCGACCATGGCGGGATCGCAGGCTTCCCGCGGGATCCGTTCACGATGGTCACCGAAGCAGGCAGCGTGGTCTGCTTTCCGGTGTCGGTGATGAACCTCGCTGGCCGCACGATCCCCTTTTCCGGCGGTGGGTATCTCCGCCTCTTTCCGCTCGCCTTGATGAAGGCGGGATTCGCCCAGAACCATGCGGTAGGCCGACCGGGGATGTCGTACATCCATCCGCGGGAGGTCAACCCCGCCCAGCCGCGGCTGCCGCGGCCTCCGGTCTGGAAACCGGCGGCGCTGGCGAAGTATTTCAAGTATTACGTCAATCTCGCATCGACGCGGCCGAAGCTCGCGGCGCTCCTGCGGGAATACCAGTTCGGCACGGTCGCCGAAGTACTCCGACGGCACCCGCCGAAGCAGACACTGCGGCTCGAGTTGCGGCAGAAACCCGGGCAAGCTCCCGTCTACTCGCTCGAGACCTGAGCCGCAGGCCGGCTCCGCCCGCCGTCTAAAGCAATGTTTGTCGTCGCCATCACGAGAGCCCCAGCCCCGGCGTTCGCGCACGACCGCATCCCGCTGGTAACGACATCCGTCGCGATCGGCCCGTGGAAGGTGACGGCAGCCACCGACGGACGGCTGGCCCGGTGCTGCTGCGGCGGAGCCACGCTCGAGGTGAGTGAATCGCCCGTGCCTGCGGGAGCGACGGCGGACGTCCCACTCCTGTCGCGGGTCACCGTCGATCTGCAGAGTTGGCAGGCGGTGATCGACAAACCGATGCTGTCGGGGCGCCCGATCTTTTACCACTTCGGGTCCGACGGCAGCTTTGTCTGTGCGACGCACGTTTCACTGATTCGGGCGGCTGGCGTGAAGCTCGAGGTGGCGGAGGAGCACCTGCCGGAGTACTTCGCCTACCGGCTCGTCGCTCCGCCGGCGACGCTGTGGCGGAACATTCGCCAACTGCTGCCCTCGACGCGAGCCACGATCTCCCTCGGCGACGGGGCCTGCCGCCTGGTGTCGGTGTCGAACGTCGAGTTCCCGCCGTCTGTCGCCGTCGGCAAGTCGGCGGCTGTCGCGGCCGCCGGGGCCGAGGTGCTGGGCGGCCTCGAGAAGACACTCGCCCCCTTCGCTGGCCAGCCCGAACGCGTGGCCGTGCTGCTCAGCGGCGGCGTCGATTCATCGATCCTCTACCGTCTGGCGGCCGCCAGGCTCGGAACCCGTTCCAGCTACTCCGCGAACTTCTCGTTCGATGCCCGAGGCATCGAGGAGGAATATGCCCGGAGTGCCGCGGCAGCCATGCAGAGCCAGCACCATGTTCACACGATCACGACCGAGGACTACCTCGTGAGCACCGTCGAGGCCATCGACGAGGCGGAGGAGCCGATCGTGGTGGAGCATTCCGGCGCCTTCACGAGTCTCTTTCGTGCGGGCATCCCGGCGACGCAGGACGTGATCCTGCAGGGCCAGGGAGCCGACTGCTTCTTCGGACTCAAGCACCATCACCTGCTGATGCTGCAGGAGCGATACCGACCTCTCTGGAGAGCACTGGCATCGCCGGGCGTGTATCACCTCCTGCAGCGGGCGTCGCACGCCACCGGCCGGTTTGGCGCGGCGGTGGAGATGGTGAACCGGTCGCGGTGGGGCCGGCTCGCGATCGATGATCCCCGGCATCTCATCTGGTCACTGAATCAGTACGGTGACATCGGCTGGGCATGCGATTACTTTCGCGTCACGCCAGAGGCCCTGATTGCCAATCGCCTAAGCGCCTTGGCACCGTATCGCTCACTGAGCGATTTTGACCTCATCACGCTCCTCGACCTGATCACCGACGTCGCAGCCCTGCAAAACATCTGGTCGAAGATCGGCGAGCGGCACGGCCGCACGTTGATCTACAACTTCAGCTCGCCGGCGGTGATCGAAGCGGCGGCCCGGCTGGATTGGCCGGTCAAGATCGCGGAGCCCAAGGCGGCTCTTCGCGACGTGGCCCGGCGGATCGGAGTGCCGGAGTTCATCCTCACGCGTCCCAAGAGCGGCTTCGGCATCTCCGGCCGCGACTGGGCCCTGCCGGGCGGGCTCTTTCAGCCGCTCGTCGAAGTGGCGGCCCGGGCCTTCGATCGGGACATCCTCCGCCAGCACCAATCCACCGACATCTCGAAGCGCTTCGCCCTGTGGAACATGGTCAATTTCGTGATCTGGAAACGGCGGTTCATCGAAGGGGAGTCGCTGGAATCGCTGCTTGACGAAGTACGGGACGACGCCGAGAGGCAGGCCCCGGGGGGGCGAGTATGAGCCGACCCTTCTTCAGCATCGTCACGGTCAACTACAACTATGGCCGGTTCATCGAGCAGTCGATCCGTTCCGTGCTCGATCAGTCATGCCAGGATTTCGAGTTGATCGTCGTGGACGGCGGCAGCAAGGATGACAGCGTCGAGATCATCCGGCGCTACGCCGACCGGCTCGGCTGGTGGTGCTCGGAGCCCGACAAGGGGCAGAGCGACGCCTTCAACAAGGGGTTCTCCCATGCCCGTGGCCGCTTCCTCACGTGGCTGAATGCCGACGACGTGATGTTCCCCGGCGCCCTCGAGCGGATCAAGGCAGGGATCCTGCGGCATCCGGGGTGCGAGTGGTTCACGGCGGGGTGTTTCTGGCTCGACCCCGAATTGCGGGTGATGCGGTGCACGCATGCCCGGCGGTTTTCGCGGTGGCGTGCCCGGCACGGTGAGATTCCCGTCTGGGCGCCGTCTTCGTTTTTCTCGAAGGCGCTGTACGACAGGGCGGGCGGTGTGGACGTGGATTTCCACTACATGATGGACACGGAGTTGTGGTTTCGCTTCTATCGAACGGCGAGGGCCGTGTATCGGCCGATCGACGCCTATTGCTGGGGGCTGCGGCTCCACCCCGACGCGAAGATGAGCGGCCATAACTTCGCGACGAGTGAACACAGTCAAGAGAGCCACCCAAAGTGGCGGCAGATGAATCAGGAGTGGGAGATCTTCGCATCGCGGTACGGCAGGGCGCAGCCCAGCCGCCTGATTCGCTGGCTGACCACGCCGCCCTGGATCGTGCTGAAAAACACGATCGACACGGCGCGGTTCAAGGGCCGGCCCTACGCGGAGTGCTTTACATGAAGAAGACCGGGCCCATGCGGGTCGGCTTCGTGTCGATTCATCCCGCTCCCTACCGCGATCCCTTCTTCAACCGCCTGGCCCAGCGGCCGGAAGTGGCGCTCGAGGTCTACACCTTTCTAAAGCAGGACCGGGATCATGACTTCTGGAAACTACCGCCCCCGGCTTACCCCAACATCTACCTCCCCTGTCTGTCGTTCGTTCCCGGGTTTCTCAAGTACCAATGGTCGGTGCTGCGCCTCGTGCTCGGCAAGGGGCACAACCTGTATGTCTTTCCGGGCTTCCTGATCCGGGCGTCGGTCACGGGCATGCTGGTCTGCGCGGTCTTGGGCAAGCCGTATGCCTACAACGCCGACAGCGTCGAAGACGGAGCGACGCGGGGGAACCTCGTCGGCTGGCTCAAGGATTTCCTGATTCGTCGCGCTTCGCTGCTTTTCGTGCCCGGCAAGGCGTCCGAGGCGTACTTTCGCGAACGGTACGGCGTGCCCCGTGAACGTATCTGCCACGGCTGCTACGCGATGGACGCGCCGCGGATCGAGGAACGGCTGGCCAACGCTCGGGAGCAGAGGGCCGCGATCCGAAGCGAGTTGGGCATCGGCGATACTGACACCATGTTTTTGATGGTCGCCAACATGATCAAGGGGCGACGGTATCCCGTCACCGCGTCCGGATTCCTGGAAATGGCGAAGCGGCATCCGGGGGTCCGGTTCGTGATGGTCGGCAGCGGGGAGGATTTCGAGACCATGAGCCGGCTTGCGGCCGAGCATCCGCAGCTGGTGGTCAAGCGGGGTTGCTCGTTCGACGAAATGCTCGGCCTGTACGGCGCCGCCGACGTGTACGTCCACGGCGGGAAGGAGCCGGCTTCCACGGCGCTCGTCATCGGAGCGTTGGCCAAACTACCTCTGGTGAGTAGTTTGGCCGTCGGCCACGCCTGGGATTGTCTCGTGGACGGCGTAAGCGGTGTCGTCGTCAAGGATCACACGTCAGTAGCCGCCTGGGACGCCGCCTTCGAAAGGCTCATGGCGAGCCGGGCCGATTGGCCCACGCTCGGGCAGGCTGCACGGGAAGCCGCGCGGGCGCTCGAAGTAGAGCCGGCCGTGGATAACTTTGTACGAAGTGCAACGGCCGCGATTGGCCGCAAGCGGTTCACTAATCCGGCGGCCGGACCTTCGGAACTGGATCTACTTTAGTTCCAGGCCAATAAAGAACTTGTCGATTCGCGCTACCAGTAACCGCATCCTTGGCACACGCAGTCGTTTGCGGTGCGTTGCCAACGAGCGGGCGTCGAGTCAGAAAACAGTCCGATTTGTTGCAGCGAAATGTGCCCTATGGAAAAGCAAGGAACTACTTGACTGATGAAAGCAAAGACGGTTTTGGTGACAGGGTCTTCTGGATTGATTGGCAGCGCTGTGGCAACGCAGTTCGACGCCCTGGGCTGGAACGTGCATGGCATCGACAATCACCAGCGCATGGTTTTTTTCGGCCCCGCAGCTGACACTCGCAGGAATCTCCACCAGTTGCAAGCGAACAGCCGCATGTTCGTGCACCACGAACTTGACATCCGCGATCGCCAAGGCCTGCTGAAATTGGTGCAGGAGATTCGGCCGCACGCGGTAGTTCATACGGCGGCGCAACCTTCGCACGACCGCTCCCACGCGATACCTTTCGATGACTTCGATATCAACGCCGTTGGGACCCTCAATCTTCTTGAAGCGGTTCGGCAGTTTTCACCAGAGTCGCCATTTGTGCACATGAGCACCAATAAAGTCTACGGAGATGCGCCCAACCGCGTAGCGCTTGTCGAGCAGGAGTCTCGCTGGGAAATAGCAGATTCAGATTTCACGAATGGCTTTCCAGAAACGATGCCGATCGACGGAAGTGACCACTCGCTTTACGGTGCATCAAAACTAGCCGCGGATGTCATGGTGCAGGAATATGGCCGGGCATTCGGCATGCTCACTTGCTGCCTGAGGGGCGGATGCCTCACTGGTCCGGCTCATGCAGGAGTTTCGCTTCACGGTTTTCTTAGCTACCTCGTCAGGTGCAACTGCCTCGGAGAGCGATACGTGATCTACGGCTACAAAGGTAAGCAGGTCCGTGACAACATCAATGCAGCGGACGTAGCTACTTTCATTAGCCACTTTGTCGCACGTCCCAGAAGTGCAGCGGTCTACAACATCGGTGGAGGGAAAGCCAATAGTTGTTCGATTCTCGAAGCGTTCGAACTGGTTGCATCGCGGAGTGGAAAAGCCATGGATTGGACCTACGACGAGACCCCACGATATGGCGACCATATCTGCTATTACTCAGACCTGCGACGGATAAAGGCGGACTACCCAGACTGGCATCCTCAATATGGGCTCAATGAAACCCTTGATCAGCTGGTTGCCGCTTGGAGTTCGCGTACCTCGGCTGCCGAGTGACAAGCGTCGCGATACAGCAAAGGCATTCGAATTCGATTAACCGTCGCTATCTTCGAGTAGCGTGCGGCGGTGGCGCTCGGCCCGGACGCGCCGATTACAACTGGCGGCCGGACCGACGGAGCCGAATCTCCCGCACCTTCAGGTCAATGAAGTATTCGTAGATCGCCTGCAGCCGGCAGTAGACGAAGCCCGGCCAGCCGTCGAGGAATCCGAGGCGGAAGAAATACAACCAGATGAACTTGATCAGCGGCCGACAGGGCAGCTTCCAAGCGAGCCGCTTTAGGGCGGCCCGCCGGGCGGCCTTGTCACCCTTGAAGAGGTCGCTGAATCGCGCTAGGTTTTCGTCGGAAACACGCACCGCCTCCATCGCCTCGGCGAGGGAGTATTTGTTGTGCTTGTCGATCCATTCCGTGAGCCCCTTGCTGAAGTTGTAGTGCAGGAACTGCTCCTTTAGTTGTCCGACCTCACCCTGAACATGCGTGATCGGGTTCACGAGGCGTTCGTAGGTGACGAACGGGGGCTTGTAGAACCGCAGGATGGGCACCGCTGGGTAGCACCGAGCGATCAGCCGCCCCATGAAGAAGTTCTTGCGGCCGCAGTAGAAGCCCACCCGTCTTTCGCTTGGATCGGCGGCGATCGCGCGAATCTCCGCCTCGAGCGCAGGCGTCATTCGCTCGTCGGCATCGATGTAGAAGATCCAGGGATGCTTGAACTCGATGTTCTTGAGCGCCCAGTTGTGGTGGGCCGCCCAGTTGTCGAACTTTCGTTGGACGATCCGTGCGCCCCGGGCCTGAGCCAGTTCCACCGTGCGATCGCTGGAATGGCTGTCGTACACCACCACGTCGTCGAATGCCTTGACAGACTCGAGAACGGCTTCGATGTTGATCTCCTCGTTCAGCGTCAGGATGAGGATCGAGATGCCGGGCGAATTCATTTTTGGCGGCCGTCTCCGGGGAACGAAAAGAAGGAAATGATTTCTCGCTGCAAGCCTACTCGCGGCATCGCCACTGTCGAACAGGCGCCGGCGGCGGCGCGGGAACCTATGGTGAGGCCGCCGTTCACGTCGCCTCCCGGAGGACGAGTGGGGTCTTCCCCCCGGTCGTCATCTGCAGGCGATCGACCTGCCGGATTGTGACATCGGTCTGGCGCAGTTCTGGCACTACGTCGTTGAGCCGTGCCCGCACGAGCGCGAAGTCGTCGGCCGTCAGCTGTCGCGAGGCGGTCACGAGGATATCGAGTGCTGGCCCGCGGACAATCGTCTGCGAGCTGACGATGCCGGGCACTTGCTTGACACAGTCGCCGATCAGGGCACCGAAAAAAGCAGCCCCGTTCGGCAACTGAACGATCTCGCTGGGCCGGCCGGCGATCGCCGTGAGCACCAACTGGCTAGGCTCGTGGGGCGTGTCAACCGTGACGTAATCGCCGATGTCGTAGCGGATGAGTGGCGCGTAAGCAGGCGTGAGGCAGGTGACGATGTTTCTCAACGAGACGTTGCCGTCTTGCTTCACCTGCAGCAGGTGGGTGTCCCAGAACACCCGATAGGCCGGGGAGCCGGGGCTGGTATATGCCATAACTGCGGCCTCGGCACTGCCATACTCCATGCAGACCGTTGATTCGAAGAAGGCCTCCACCTCTTGTTTTTCGGAAGCCGAGAGTGGGCCCGCTGTGCAGACCACCAGCTGGGGCGGGGCGGGAATTCGCCTGCCGAGGGCGGCGTTCACGCGGCAGAAAGCCACTACGGCCGCGGAGAATCCGATGACGCAGCCAGGACGCTGCGCTCGGTAGACCTCGAATGCCTCCGACATCGCCGGCACCGATAGGTCGTAGGCAGAAACACGGCGCATGTTCGACAGGGCGTCTTTTAGGCGGCGCACCGCTACCGCCTGCCGCCGCCGCAGGCCCTTCCCGTAGAGGTGCTCGTGGCCCCAGAGCAGGAACGTGCGCATCCCCGGCCAGAATCCGTAGGGAATCCGGCCCAGCCACTGCGACGACGAAACAGTTCCGTCGTCGTTCCAGGAGGGCAGGCACAGCGGTTCACCCGTGGAGCCGCCCGTCTTGATGTGCTTGTCGGGCCGCCGGCCCGACCTGACGAGGCCAGCCGATCCAGCCTGCAAATCCCTCTTCTCAAGGATCGGCCAGGCATTGACCTCGTTCAGCGATCCCACCTCGTCGGGCAGCCCGTGGGCCTGTTTCCACTCCGCGTAAAACGGCACGTTGCGCCAGGCATCCTGCCATAGGGAATTGAACCGCGTGCACTGAAATGCCTCGATCTGCTCACGCGTGGTGGTCACCCGAAACAGCGCGCCGCGGCGCACCGCCTGGGCAAACACCCGGTGCGACAAAACAGGAAGCGGGCTGTGGAACCGCAATACGCTCACGCCTGCGTCTCGCTCGCGCTGCGGGAGAAGAGGTAGGACTCGCCGGTCCGCTCCACGAGCGGCAATCCCTGATTCTCGAAAAACCGGATAAGCCGATCCCTATCTTTTGCCTTACCGGCGTAGAGTCCGGGATGTAGTTCGATGACGACGTGGCGTATTGAGGCAGGTAGCTGCACACCCGGCACGAGCAGCACGGTCTCCGCACCCTCAATGTCGGCCACGAGAACGTCCGGCAGTGGGACGCCGTTTTTGCTGCACAGTGTCGCGATGTCGAACGTTTTGCCATCGGCTGGGCCCGCCGCATTGGCTGCGGGCGTTACCGTGTATTCAACCTGGCCTCCCAGTGACACTCCGTGGTTGTCAAAGCCATGTACCACGAGTCCGGCCGGAAGTTGGTGGACGGGGAAAGCGTACCCCTGCACGACTTTCACGTGGGGAAACCGCCGTTCTAGCCAGGTGCGCGAGTAGGCGACGAGATCGTCGGCTGCCTCGACCGACACCAGCGTGCCACCAGGCTGGATCCGCGCTGCGATGATAGCCGTGAGCACGCCGATCGATCCACCCATCTCGACAACGTTCATCCCGGGCCGCAGGATCCGAGCCACCAGCTGCCGCTCCGGCTTCACATAGTCGCCGCTGCACAGCAGCCGCTTGACTCCGAAGCTATAGGGGGCACCGCGAACCGGAATCGGCACGCCATCCAGCTGGAACTCGTTCGGCCAGATGATTTCGGGCACGAACGTGGACAAGAGCCACCTTCGGAGAGTCGCGAGCCGTCGGTCGATTGGCTGGTGGGCGGGCATACGCAATCAATTTGGTGAAAAGGTGTCGCCAGTGCGACCCAGTCGCAGGGCCTTGAGAATCGCCTTCTTGGCGACGATCCGCCAGGCGCGGAGCTTAGTACCGAGCGGAATACGGCGTTCGGCCAAAAATGGCTTCATCTCGTATGCGAAGGGGTTGCCCTGCAGGAGGTTGCGATACCACTCCGCCAGGTATTCATGGAAGTTTCTGCGGAAATAATCGACGTCGAACACGTCGCGAAAGTCATCCACCGCCCCGCATACCTCGAGGTTCAGCATCGTCCGCATGCACTTCGGGCAATGATGGCTGCAGTTTTTGTGGCCGGGGGTGATGTCCCAGCAGACGTTGAGGTATTTCCGCGCCGGGGCGTACGTGGTGAGATTCCGCACCTTGTCGAGTCGGTTGTCGGCGATGCCGTCGATGTACACGGACAGATTCCGATGCGATACAGCCGCCGCCGTGAGCGGATCGTAATGCGCCGGGTCGCACCATTTGCCGTGGTCGATCCAGAAGGTGGTGATGTCGTAGCCGGAGGCGAGGTGGTAGGTTGCGAAGAGATGCTGCAGGCTGAGGATGCAGAAGAGGTTGGCGAAACTGGTGGAGCCGTCGAATTGCAGGTGCTCCATACAGTCGCGGTCGAAGTTGGTATCGCCAACGACCAGCGTGAAGCCATTTTCTCTGCAGAACGATCGGGCTCGGTGCTGCATATCCTCGAACGCGATCCGGCGGCTCTCCGGATTGTCCGTCTTTGTCAGCCCGTGAAGGTTGAACACGCACGCATGGGTGATGTTCTTCTCAGGCCAGGGCGAGGCCGTGTACTTCGCGAAGACGTGCAGACTGTCGACCCCGCAGGACAGCCCGGCACCGACGGCGGTCTTCGGTCGGTCCGAAGGTGGCACGAGCGGGGCGGTAATCGCGACCGGGTAGATGCCATCCTTGCGGGAAATCGGGTTGTACCGAGCCAAAACCTTGATCAGTTGCGTCGTGAGTTGAAAGTGCAGTTGGTCGGTGACGGGGGCTTCGCAGACTATGTCGTGGCCAAACTGCATCGCATAATTCATCAGCCCCAGAACGAAGGCGTCGCACCTGTCCGCACACAATCCATCTGCGAACTCCTCATCCACCTCGAACCACAGCGGGTGGGCGACACCGTCTTTGACGATATCCGCAGACAGTCTCGCCTTGAACCTTCGCCGCGTGATCGTTGGCGTTTTTATTAGCAGCATTCGGCAATCCCTGCGATCGTGAACCCAGCAAACAGCCACTCGCTCCCCGTTGCCCCGGTTAGGTGTAAGGCGACCGTTGACCCTAAATTCTAACACGCGTCGGACTGATGCTGAACTACCAGCACCATCAATTTTGAGAGGGGCGGAATGCGGCCAACGCGTTGCAAACGTCGAACGAGAATTCCCGTTTCCTCGAGCAACTTGCCCGGCCTCGGAGATGCCCTGATGCAGCGTACGGACGGAAGATTGCTGCGGCCTTGCTTTGGGCGGGAGCGCGGCTTGCCCAGTCTTGTTGGGCTGGCTAAACGGCCGGCCGAGACTGGCCCTGAAAGGGCGGCGGAGTTGCCGGCTTTGGTTTGGGCTGCGGCTGCGAAACGACTGACGCGGGACTGTTTACTCCAATTGCTCTGGCGCGCGTTGCAGGTCGGCCGCCATCCTTCGCTAGCAATGGCTTCGAACTTCGGCGAAGTCTCTGAGAATATGTTGCTTCCGACATGGTACAAAAAATTGTGGTGAGAAATTCAACGCAGATCAGCCCATGACCGCCACAACGCCAAATGACTCTCGGACGCGATTTGCGGACTACGGCGGCGTTGTCGCGGTGATGCTCCTGTGTGTGGGGATATTGGCTGGTCCTCTCATGCTGGGCTCGGTGCATCCCGGTGCAAGGATGGCTTTGGAGGGTTTGGGGATCTTTGCGACGATCGTCTGGGCAGCCTCGGCGAAACGCCCGATGTGGCTACTGCTGGCACCGGTCGCCGCGGCCCTGTCCATTGCCATTCAGCTCATTCCATGGCCGCTTGCTTCCTTGCATTCGATTGCCCCTCTGCCGACTCAACTCTGGCTGACGGCGGCGGATGATGGGCCCTTGCGTTTTGGCAGGATATCGATCAATCCGGGCGTCACCGTCGTCGGCGGCGCCCGGCTCATGCTGGGAATTGCGATCGTTGCAATGGTCGCGAATCTCGGCCGGCAGTTGGCGTTTCGGCAAGCGATTAGCCTTGCACTTGCTGCGGTTGGAATCACGATCTGGGCACTTGGGATCGCATTTCCCTCCCCCGGTAACTCTGCCAAGCTACTTGGCTTTATTTCCATCAACGGCCCATTTACCGATCGGGGGCGCACCCCGATCGATCATCCGGTGGCCACATCCGCGAGTGGCTACCCCGCATGGTATAGCATTTCCGAAAAGCGATACCTTGCTGATGAATGGGTGGTTGGGGACGGTTTTGGACCCTATGTGATCAGTAACCACTTTGCGGCAGCACTCTGCCTTACGTTGCCAACAGCAGTGGCCATCTGGATGGCGGCAAGCCGTCGGCGTGTTCCACTTTTTGCGCGCGTTGGGATCGCTTTGGCAATACTTATGGCGGCGATATGGACCGTGGTGATCGCGGGTTCGAGGGCGGGCACCGGCGCCCTGCTTCTAGCCAGCTTGACCGTGCTTGCCTTGACGATTGATCGTGGCAAAGTGCGAGCCGCATTCGCCTGCTGCGCAGCGGCGTGCGCATTAGTGCTTCTGGTGTTCTTCGTGTTTTTTCACGGTGCTACAGTTGGGGTCGAATCTTGGTTTCCTGCTGCGTTGCAGCCACGCGTCAAGGAACTCATCGGCGATCATCGCAGGCTGGCCACGCAGGTAGCGATGCGTATGTTCGCCGGCTCTCCCCTGTTCGGCACGGGGCTGGGCAGTTATGGCGACCTTCACCCGGTGATCCTCGGTAACGGTGAGCCTTGGTACTTTGCTCACAACGATTACGCCCAATGGCTGGGGGAGACGGGCCTTGTTGGTGGCATCGCCGTCGCTGGCTTCTGCATCGTTTTGGCGCGAGTTTTCCTCATCTGGCAGCGCGCGCAAGTGCCAAGCCAGATCCTTGAGGCTGGCCCTTGGGCCGCCGTGGCGGCCTTGGCATCTCATTCAGGTTTCGACTTTAATGTGCATGTGCCCGCCAATGGATTCTTGGCATGCGTGGTCGCGGGGTTGGTGCTGGCAACCGAACCAAGGCCCCGACCTATCGACTCTTCTCGCTCGTGGCTCCGTACCGCCGCGGCGGCCGGCTGCGTACTCGCCCTTTTCGCGACGGCAACATTGCTCTTCCGCGATGGGCTAAGCGAGTGGACGCAGAGGCGGCTACGGACGGTGCTGGTGGAGGACCGAATCGTAATTCCCGAAAAAAAATCAGCGCCAACGGTTACGGAGTTCGAGGCGGTGATCGCGGCCGGGGAGCGCATGGCGGCCTGGGATCCGGGGAACGCGCAACTCGCGGCGCTTCTCGGTCAAGCACATCTGCACCTGTCCGCTCGACCGCTTACGATCGACGACGCGAATGCCCACTATCAGTCTGCATTTAGCTGGTTCCGCAAGGCGCGGCTTGACTGCCCGGTGTGCCGTGGCGTCGCCGAGGCCGTTCCGCGAGGTGTTCCTCGAACCGCACCGCGTTGACGGGGTACCTGACCATCTGGACCATCTGCCTGACGCACAATCCAGTTCATGCGGATCTCTATCGCGGTGTGAATGATTTCACGACGGCACGTTGGGCTGAAACACTCTCGTTTGACGATGGCCGTCGGGATCGTACGACGCTGGCGATGGTCGAGGGAGTCGGGAGGATCGTGTACGGCCGCGGGTGGCTCGCCCGCGGTTGCCATCGGATGCCGGTGGCTGCAGCACAAGCTGCGTAGCAATTTGTCTCAGATGCTGAACTGCTAATAGCGCACTCGATGCCTCGCCCGTCCGCCTCATAGGCCTCCGGCTGAGCTCGACAGCATCGCCTTCGCTACTGGCCGGTGCCGCACGCCTGTCTCGATCATTGGGGGCTAAAAAAAGCGGATTGCCAAGCACGCCTGGCTAGCCTGGCATGGCAGGAGCTTTCTGCGCGATGCCAAGCCTCATCAGCGAGTTGCCGATCGGGAAGGCTACACCGACGGATTTAAACCGAAGGCCTTGAAAACCCACGTCGACTTGGTTGATCTGCGGAGCCGTAGTCCAAGAACTCTGCAGCCTGGACATCGCCTCTACCTTGGTGAGCCGGGCGGCAGCCGAACTCGACGAGCATCTCGTGGCCTGTCGGAACCGGCCGATCGGGGAGATCGCCTACCTAGTCCTCGATGCCCGCGATGAAAAGGTCCGCCACGACGGGCGATCGTGCCCTGCGGCCTGCTCAAGGCTATCGGGTTTGATCCCGACGGCAAGCGGAGCAACCTCGGCTGCAGCGTGCAGCTCTCAGAGGCCGAGATTCCCTGGCGGAAGGTCCTTGAGAGCCTTGCCGGCCGCGGCATGCCCGCGTGAAACTCGTCGTCAGCGACGATAACGTCGAGCTCAAGGCCGCCCGGCAAGCCGTCCTCGCCGAAGGCCCCTGGCAACGCTGCCCCTTCCACGCGATCCAAAACGTCATGGCGCATTTTCCAAAGATCGCCATGAGAGCGGAGGTTGCTGGCGACCTTTGCCGCGGACGAGTCCTCCGAGGCCGAGCAATGCCTTTGCGATGTCGTGGCACGCTACCAGAAGCCTGCTCCGCAACTCGCAGCCTGGCTCGAGAAGAATGTTCCCGAGCCGCCGCTGATTGATATCTACATCCCCACTCATCACTTTGACCCCGAGTGTGACAACGGCGTTGCGAAAAGACTAGGCACAAATCACGTTTCTTGCGTCGTTTTCGAGTCGTTTATCCGGGAAGTCGTCAGCGTGATCGACTTGGCGACCGCTGTCTTTGCCAATAAAGACAAGTTGCTAAGTGAGCACGCGCGGCCCATGTGCTCTGACTGCGATCACGTTTCAGTATCTGTGGTATTGGCGATAGAGTAGGCGTTTCAGCGGATTTGTGCGCAGATCAAGAAATCGTGATACCCGCCGGCCGCCCCGGACTAGTAGCGGCTGATAGCCCCATCCGGACTTCATCGCAATCGCCCGAAGCGCAGCCGCCGGCAGCAATTCCGATGGCAGGGATGATATGCTGGAGCCATGAAGATTCTGTATGTCGTTGCGGGGTTGCCGCCGGCTGGGGGCGGGCTTTCCGAATTCGTGCCGCGGCTTGCGGCTGAAGCCGCGCGGCTTCAGCATGACGTGACGATCGCCACTGTGGCCCGGGCCAACGAGCAGCTGGCGGCGGAGGCGGAGGCTGCGGCCGCCGGTGGCGTAAAGATCATAGGGTGTGCTCCGTCTGCCCCACGGGCTCTTTTTTTGTCGTGGCAGATGCAACGAGAACTGCCCAGGCTCGTGAGGGCGGCGGATCTCGTGCATGTGCACTCAAACTGGACGTTTCCAGTTTGGTGGGCCAGCGAGTGCGCCTTGCGAGCAGGCAAGCCGCTAGTGATGTCGCCACACGGCTGCCTCGATCCTGTGCGGCTCGCTCATTCGGCCTGGAAGAAACGCTTGGCCGGCCTGCTCGATCGCCGCTACCTGCGGCAGGCCGCGGTGATCCATGCGACGAGTGAGATGGAACGCGACTGGATCGAAGCCTACGTCGGAAAAGGGCCGCGGATCTGCG
>CAZDTC010000008.1:0-21746 GCA_964508125.1 uncultured Candidatus Kuenenia sp. | reverse complement strand
CGAGCAGCTTGAGCCCGCGGTAGCGGCCCACGCCGTGGGCCACGTGCACGACGTAGTCGCCCTCGTGGAGGTCGAGGAACGTGTCGATCGCGCGGGTGAGCCGGTGCCGCGGGGCCCGCACGGTGGCATCCTCGCGCCGGAAAAGCTCGGCGCTCGACACGATCACGAGCTTCTCGGGCACGAGCCGGAAGCCGGCCGAGAGCCGGCCGCGGGCGAAGTGCAGGCGGCCGGACTTCGCCGGGGCGCTCGCCGCAAGCAGTTCGTCCAGCCGCTTCTCTTCGGCCTCGGTGGGCGCGACGATCCACACCTCCTGGTCCTTGCCGACGGTGGCGAGTTCCTCGCACACGCGATCGAGCACGCCGGTGAACCGCTCCACGCTCTCGACGGCGAGCGTGGACGTGGCCTCGAGGCTCGACGGGGCCACCGACGCGAGCGTCACCGATGGAAACCGGTAGATCCTGGCAAACGTCTCCTCGGGATCGGAGACGGCCGCCACGCCCTTGAGCCGGTCATACGTGCGCTTCGCCTCCTCGGCGCATTCGCCCGGCTCGACGAGTGCCCACCACGAGCCCGCAGGGATGATGTCGGCCAGGTGCGTCCGCCTCGTCGCCGCCCCCACGCCGAGGGCCGTGAGATCGATCGATTGAAGCGTGTCGACGCTCCGCTGGGAGACCGTGTCGAACGTGCGCAGCGACTCGATCTCGTCGTCGCAGAGCTCCATGCGCACGGGCCGATCCCAATCGACGGCGAACAGGTCCACGATCCCCCCGCGGCGGGCGAATGTGCCCGGCCGGTCGATCGCGTCGGCCGCCTGCCAGCCGCGGGCCGCGAGCCAGTCGGCGAGTTCGAGGGGGTCGAGCCGGCCGCCGACGGCGAGCCGCCGCGTGCTGGCCTCGATCTCGCGCGGATCGGCGAGCGGCGAAAGCAGCGCCTGGATGCTCGTGACGACGATCGACGCGGGATGTGGGGCGAGCGTCTCGCTTGCCGAGAGTTGGGCCCGCACTGGCGACCGGGACGGTTGCCCCACGTGGCGACCGGGACGGTCGCCCCACGTCAGCCGTTTCACGACGGCGAGCCGCGCGGCGGAGGCAGGATCGTCGGCGAGCGACTCGTCGTCGAGGCTCTCGAGCGCGGGCAGGAGGGCCACTGGCCGCGTCGTGAAGAGGGCCAGGTCGTCGGCGAACGCATCGGCCTCGTCGGCGTGCGGCAGCACGACGACGAGCACTCCCGGATCGTCCGGGTGAGTCTCGGCGAGTTTCGCGGCGAGCGTCGCCGCGGTCAGCGCAGACGCCGATCCCCAGGTTCCGCCGATCGTGCCGCCATGCCCCGCGCGGAGGCTGGCGACCACCTCGGCGAACCCGCCGTGCGCGTCGAGCGTGTCGGCCAGGCCGGGCAGGCGCCCTGCCGGCCGTGTGGTTTTGCGTGCCACTCGGGGTCCGAGTATAGGGCCTGGCCCGCGCCCGCGGTCCGCCGGGGTCACGGGCGCTCGGCGGGCACCCGGTCGTTGCGTTCCTCGCCCCAGTCCGTCCGGGGCGGCCCGGTCCAGGGATCGACGAACGTGGTGGCGGCCCACTCGGTCCACTGGCCCACGAGCAGGTCGAGCACGGCGGGCTGGTCCGCGGCCCGGTCGTGTTGTTCCGTGCGGTCGGCCACGACGTCGTACAGTTCCCAGGGGCCGCCGTGCTTCAAGACCGCCTTCCAGCGTCCGCTGCGGATCGCCTTGTTGCCCTCGTGCTCCCAGCACAGCGGCTTCCAGCGATGGATCGGTCGCCCGACAAACGCCGGCACGAGGCTCGTGCCCTCGCAGGGTAGGACCGCGTGGCCGCGGTGCTCCGCGGGATAGGCCGCACCACAGGCCTCGACGAGCGTCGGCATCAGGTCGATCACGTGGCCGGGCGCGGGCTCGATTGCGCCGCGACGGTCGGGGGCGATGCCGCGCGGCCAGTGGACGACGAGCGGCGTCGCGATGCCCCCCTCGTGCGTGAAGTGCTTGAAGCGACGAAACGGCGTGTTGGCAAGCGTCGCCCAGCCCATCCCGAGAAACACCCGCGAGTCGGGCCCGCCGAGCGGGTCGCCCTCGGCGATCCCCCGTGGGCCGCCCTCGGCGTTGCCGCCGTTGTCGCTGAGAAACAGGATCAGCGTGTCGTCGAGGACGCCGCGGTCCCGCAGGCCGGCGACGAGCCGCGACACGCTCGCATCGATGCCCTCGATCATCGCAGCGTACACGGCCATGATGGCGTCGTAACGGTCGCGTTCGGCCGCAGGGAGCGCGTCCCACGCGGGCACGTCGGGCGGCCGCGGCGCGAGGTCCCAGGCGGGGTCGACGAGCCCCATCTCGATCTGCCGGCGCCGCCGCTCGGCGCGCAGGGCGTCCCAGCCGGCCGTGAAGCGGCCCCGGTGGCGGGCGATGGCGTCGGCAGGAGCCCGGAGCGGGAAGTGGGCCGCCCCGTGGGCCAGATAGAGGAAGAAGGGCATGTCGCGGTCCCGGGCGTCGTCCACGAACCGCAGCGCCCAGTCGGTAAAGAGCTCCGTAGCATACCACTCGCCCGCGCCCACTTCCGGCGAGTCGGCGGGCACCTCGCGGCCGTCGAGGGCGACGAGCTTCGTGGCGGGGTGGGATTGCTCCCGCGGAAACGCGAGTTCGCCGTAACGCGTCGTCGCCGTACGGCGGAATCCCCGCTCCCACGGCGGCGTGCCGTGCTGCTGGCCCAGGTGCCACTTGCCGACGATCGACGTGTGGTAGCCGGCGGCGCCGAGCACTTCGGCGAGCGTGACGCAGCGGTCGTGGAGCCGGCCGTGCGTGCCCCGCGAGTCTGGGATCCGCATGCCGTCGAGGTGGCCCATCCCCGCCTGGTGCGGATAGAGCCCGGTGAGCAGCGCCGCGCGGGTCGTGCTGCAGCGGGCGGTGTTGTAGAACGCCGAGAATCGCAGGCCCCCGGCGGCGAGGGCGTCGATGCCCGGCGTGGGAATCTCGCCGCCGTAGCAGCCGAAGTCGCTGAAGCCGACGTCGTCGACGAGGATCACCACCACGTTGGGCCGCGTGCGGGTTTCGCCGGACCCGGGGTCGGGCTCGGCGGCCATCGGCGGACCGGCGGCGGCGATCACCGCGACGGCGCCGCACCAGCGGCCGGCCCAGGTGCGGCGCATCAGGCCGGCCTCCGCCGGTGGCCGGCCGCACGGGCCGCGCCGGCGAGGAGCATCACCCACGTGGCCGGTTCCGGCACGGCGGCGAAGCCGCCAGCCTCCGCGCCCGGGTCGCCCGCGAGGCCAAGCGGCACCATCCCGCCGGGCGGCGCGTTGTAGGGGCCCGCGTCGAAGAGCCCCGCCGCCGACTGCGCCACCACGTCGTCGAAGTCCACCACGCCGTTGGTGTCGTAGTCGCCCTGGGCCCACGTGGCGGGCAGCCCCGTGTCGAACCTCCCCGCCGACACGAACTGGACGACGTCGTCGAAGTCGACCACGCCGTTGACGTTCCAATCGCCGGCCGCCGCGAAGGCCACGGTCAGCGACCCGTCGCCGTTGTCGAGCCAACCCACCGCCCGTCCGCTCGTCGTCGCCGCGATGCTCGAGGTGATGCCCGTTGAGCCCGACACGCCCGCAACGATCGCCGCCCGGACGGCGGCAAGGTCGAAGCCCCCGGCGGCGACCTGGATCCCGGCCGACCCGATCTCGAGGCGGCCCGCCGGATCGACCGCGAGGCCGCCGAGCCCCAGGGTTCCGGCGCCGGTCACTGTCGCGGTGCCGCCGGCGGCCACCGCCAGCGTCGCCGCCGAGAGGTGCGCCGTCGACGACACGGTGAGCCCGCGGATCCCGCCGGGGCCGAGCGTCACGCTGCCGGAAAGCGCGCTGCCGGCGGCGAGCACGAGCGACGGCATGCGCGGCACGAGCCCGGGGGCGACGTCGAGCCTGGCCCCGGCCCGCACGCTCGTGGGGCTGGCCTGCAGGCCCGTCGCCCTCGCCAGCCGGAGCGTGCCGCCGAGGATCTCGGTGGCCGTGGTGAAGGAGTTGCCGGCGTCGAGCACGAGGGTGCCCGTACCGGTCTTCGTAAGCGACAGGGCGTTGACGAGGAAGGGATGCCCAGCGGCGGCCTGCGTGCTCGTGCCGCCGGCCACGTTGATCGTCACCGCGGCGGGCACCGGCATCGGCAGGGCGAACACGCCGAAGTTGCTGCCCACCACCCGCTCGGTGCCCGGCACGTCGCCCACGCCCACCGGCACGTTCACCAGCCGGGCCTGCGGGTCGGCGACGACGAGCGTCGTGGAGCCGCCGCCGTCGAGGTTGATCGCGTTGTGGACACCGTTCATCCGCATGAAGTCCGCCAGTTCGGGCCGCGTCACGCCGAGGCTGTGGCTCGAGTTACGGCCGTCGACGGTCATCACGTAGAGCTTCGTCTCGTCGGCGCTCAGGCCGACTCCGGTGCGGGGGTGGTTCGACTCGTTGTCATACTGGATGATCGTGCCGTTGCGGAGCAGCCGGCCCTCGCCCGCGAGGGTGTTGTGGAGCGTGGTGGCGGGCGAATGGGCCGTGCCGGTGGTGCCGGCGGCCCGAATGATCGTGGCCACGTTGTCGGGCGAAATGTTGAGGGCGAAGGTGCGGAACTCCTGAAACTCGGAATACACGACCCCCTGCCGGGCCGCGAGCCCCTCGACGTTGTAGTTGGAGCCGCTCACCCAGGCGGAAAAGCCGCCGTTGACGGCCAGCTGCACGCCCTGCTGCGTGAGGAACTGGCGCGTCGTGAGCCCCACGGTCTCGCCGGCGGCCGCACCGTTGGAGGGCGTGACGGCGAAGCCGATGCCGGGGATCGTGAGGTCGATCTCGACGAGATTCATCGAGAGCCGTCGCGGCACCATGGTGTCGATCCGCGTGAGCGTGACGCCGATGAAGGGCTGCGTGACCGTGCGAGTCTCCTGCGCGGACGCGGTGGCGACGAGGGCCGATCCGGCGACCAAGCACGAGATGGCGACGCGGCGACGGCCCACGGATCAGACCCCCACGCCGCCCCGCGACAGTGCGAACCGATCCAGCCGGAAACGGTGGGCCGCCGCGGCGGTCGTGGCGAAGGCGGCCTCCCGCTGGGCGATGCCCGCCTCGTCGAGCACAAACGGGCCGACGGTCGCGGGCACGGTGCCCGTGGCCTGGGCCACGCTCCCGCCGTCGGCCACCCGGCGGAGCGTCGCGCTGATCGCGCGCGTCGCGGCGACGAAGTCGATCTCGACGCGGTAGGCCTGCCCGACCTCAAGTGCCGCCGCGAGCGGCAGCGCGAGCGACCAGGGGGTGCCGTCTCCGGCCACCACGACGCGGGCCGTCGACGCATCGACGATCTCGAGCGCCAGGGCCTGGGCCGAGGTGGCGGCCGCGGAGTGAAACAGGCCCGCCAGGATCGGGTTGGCGGTGTCGGTGCCGAACGACGACACGACGAGATCCATGCCCACGTGGATGTCGTCGGAGCGGGTCAGCGCCTCCACCGGCTTCACATACCGCCTGCGCTGCGGCGCGAGCAGGCCCTCGAACTCGCCGGTTTCGCCGCGGTTCCAGTTGGCTCTCACGTCCACGCCGCCGGCCGTGTCGTTCCAGGCGTAGGCCACGGCGTCGGTCGTCTGCACGAGCTGCGGCGGGCTGCCGTCGGCCGTCCCGCGGCGGCCGATGTTCATGAAGCTGAAGTCGAAGTACCAGCCCCGCTTCAGGGGATCGGTCGTGAAGTCCTCGGTGAACGACGCCACCGCCTCCGTGCCCGTGTTGAAGGTCTGGTTGGCGACCGACGCCAGGAACGGATTGAGCCGCTCGAACGTCGCGGAGTAGTGCGTGTTGCTGCTCCACGTCCAGACATACTTGTCCACGTAAGCCAGCGTATTCGACACGTTCGACCAGGGCATGGCCGGCCAGGTGGTCAGGCCCCAGCCGACGGTTTCGTTGAGGTAGCCGCTGGGCCAGCCCGGCCAGAGGTTCCAGGGGTCGCTGTCAAACCAGGCCGCCATCCCCACGTCCACGAAGTCGTCGTACTTCGCCGGGTCGTTGGACACGTCGCGAAACACGTTGCGGATCTGGTGGCGGGCGCTGGCGTAGGGCTCGCGGTCGGCGTCATAGTAGACGAAGGAACTCGATCCACCGGGGATGGCCCGCGCCTGTCCCCACCAGAACGAACTCTCCCAGGCGTGGATGATCCGGGCCGGGTCCCGGATGCCCGCCAGCACGCCGTCCATGAACGGGACCAGGTTGTGGTAGTTCGGCCAGGCGATGTACTCGTCGCCCCAGGAGAAGAAGAACTGCAGCTCGATGTCGGGGAACTCGGCCTGCACCGCCTCGATCCAGAGCCGGCCGCGCTCGCGCCAGGTTTCGGCGGTGCCCAACCCGAACGGATACTCCGGATGCCCGGGCGTCGGATAGAGCGTGTACTGCTCGGTGTCGATGATGAAGCCCTTGAGGCCAGCCTCGCGGGCGGCGCGGGCGGCGACGCCGGCGTTGGCCACGACCACCTGCCAGTCGGCGGCCGAGTCGGGGGCCACCCACCAGGGGCGATCCCCGTCCTCCCATGTCCCGTTCGTGAGGTTCTGCACGCCGTACCACATGAAACTGTCGGTGACGTGGCCCCACTGCACCTGCTTGAGGTAGGCGACCGACTCGGCCACGGCCGAATAGGGAATCGGTAGCGACGACATCCCGATCCACTGGAAGGCGTGCGGACCGCTGAACACGCCCTGCGACCGCATGTAGGCGTCGTCGATCATCAGCGGCACCGTCACGCCGTCGAACGGATGGTTCGCGAGATACCCGGGATTCTCGGCCAGGAACCGGGGAGTCGGCGCCTCGTCGGTGCCCAGGTGGGCGTTGGAGAAGATGCCGGTCGAATTGAGGCTCTTGTCGCGAAGTTCCGTCGGGCTCACCCAGGGCTGCGTGTCGAGCTTGAACCGCGGCACCTCCAGGCGGGCGAGCTGCAGGTAGTGGCCGCCGCTGGAGTTGTCGGGGCCATCGGTGCCCAGGCGGGTGGCGAGCAGGCGGAGGCCCCGCGCCTCGATGGGGGCGGCGAAGGTGTGGACCACCAATCGCTCGCGCCTGTCTTGGTCGACGTGCACCTGTCCCGGCACGGTGGTCCACGTCGCCATGTCGGTCGAGGACTGGATCGAGTAGTCGACCGGAAAGCCGAAGCCGCCCGATCGGGGCATGATCGCGAGGCTGTTGACCGTGAAGGAGCGCCCGAGGTCGATCGCCGCCCATTCCGTCGCCACCGGCGAGCCATGGCCGTTCGACGAGAAGACGCTGCCGTCGTTGCCATCGACGAGCTTGGCTGGCTCCCAGCCGGGCAGCGACGACGACGCGGTCGCCCGAACCACGGGCAGCGGCGCGGGCAGGGCCGGCGCGGGCCCCACGTCGGCGAGCGAGCCGACGCGCACGTCGTCCCAGGCCGTCGCACCGGGCGAGGCCACCGCCGAGCCGAGCGTCGCCCAGCGGACGAGCGTCGGATCGAACGCCCAGGAGAACGTCTGCTTCACCTCCGCCGTCCGGGCCGTGTTCCAACCGCGGAACGTCCCCTGCCACGTCGCCGGATTCGCCAGGTCGCGGACGAGATCGAGCCGCATGAAGTGCCAGCCCGGCTCCACGGCGAGCCCCGTGTCGATCTCCGCGACCGTGCCCGGCCGGGCGGGATCGCCATGCTGGATGTGGTAGGTGGCTTTGCCCGCCGCGCCGATCCGCACGAGCCCGGCGTCCGCCACGGTGGGGAACGACGCGAGGCCGAGCATGCTCTGGTTGGCGTTCGCGTCGTCGGAGAGCCAGCCCTGCACGACCACGTGGTCGTGGCCGGTGAGATCCACGGCCCGCATGAGCCGCGAGGCCTGGCCGGCGGCCGCGGCATACTTCCGCCCCGCCCCGCGCGCGTCCTGCTGGGCGATCGTGCCGAGCGAGCCGGTCTGCAGCACCCAGTCGCTCGTGGGCAGGCGGCTCGTCGCCGACTGCTCCCAGGTCTCGGCGAAGCCGTCGGGATCGACGGCGGAGGGCAGGTACGAGCCCGTGGCGAACAGCCCCGGCGACACCGCGGCCAACACGTCGTCGAAATCCACCACCCCGTTGTAGTCGTAGTCGCCCCCGGCCCACGTCGCCGGCCGGCCCGAGTCGTAGAGATCGGCCGCCGCGACCTGCAGCACGTCGTCGAAATCCACCACCCCGTTCACGTCCGCGTCGCCGGACGCCGCGAAGGCGATCGTGAGGCTGCCGTCGGTGTTCACCGCGTATCCCACGCCGCGGCCGTTCGCCGCCGCGGCGGACGAGCCGATCCCGGGCGAGCCCGCGCCGGCGCGGCCCGCCTCGAGCCACCGGCGCACGACGCCGAGGTCGTAGCCGCCGGCCGCGACCCGCACGCCGCCAGTGCCCACGTCGAGCCGGGCCCCGGCCACAAGGTCGATCTGGGCGACAATCGGGCGTGCCGCCCCGACGTCGAGCCGCATCCGGCCGGCGCCGCCGATCGTGAGCGGACCGCTGCCGAGGCCCGTGGCCTGACGCACCCTCACCTCACCGGCATCGACCGTGGCGCCCGCGGCGAACGCGCCGGCATTCGTCACGTCGAGGCCGCCGCTGCCGCGTTTCACGAGCCGGGCCGTGCCGCCGAGCCCGCCCAGCAGCGTCGACGCGCCGAGGGAGTCGATCTCGAGCGTCGTCCCGGCGGGTCCGTTCACGAGCCCCTCGAATCGCACGCGCGCGTTCGCGCCGGTGGTGCGGACGGCCGCCCCCGCCCCGAGCACCACGTTGCCCGCGTAGGTCTGGCTGTCGGCGGTGGTCACGGCCGCCGCGAGCGTGATCGCCGGCGAGCCGATCTCCACGCCCCCCGACGCCGCCGTGAGCGGCTTGGCGATCACGGTGGTTTCGATGGTCGTCGCGACCCGGAGCGGGGCGGTGATCGGCTGCGCCCCGCCGGCGGAAAGTTCCAGCCGGTCCACCCCCGTCGATCCGGTCACCGAGATCGACGTCGTCGTGGCGACGGCGAAGGTGCCGACGGTGACGTTGTTGGTGTTGCGGACGGTGTAGTTCGTGCCGGTGCTCGAGAGCCGCGCGATCTGCTCCGGCAAGGTCGACGAGGGCGTGAACGAGATCCTGATTTCACCCGACACGAACGACGCCAGCACGGCCAGCAACTGGCGCGACTCGAGCGGCTCGAACGCCGAGGCGGGCCGCCGCGGCAGACTGCGTCGGGCTCGTCGAGGGCCGCGGCTCATGGGTGGACTTCCGTTTGGGTGCTACGGGCGACGAGGGGAAAGGGTTCTCGAATCCTGGAAGTCGAATCCTAGAAGTCGGACGGCGGCGATTCCCCGCCGGCCCGGGTCGCCAGGGCCGTGAGGACCTCCTTGGTGGCCGAGTTGGAAACGGCCTGCACGTGTCCGTCCACGAACACGAATTGCGTGACGCCGGCATGGGGGCCGCCGAAGTTGTGGCCGGGGGTGCCGTTGGGGACGTCGCCCGTCGAGAACGACGACCGCGGGTCGAGCAGCAGCCGATAGATGCCCCGCTCCTTGGGCTCCGGACTGGCGCTGACGCCCGCCATCCGTCTGCCCGCGGCCCGGTTTCCGCTGTAGACGCTGGCATCGCTGCCCCGCCCGCGCTCCACCGCCGGATCGATCCACTTCTCGCCGAACATGAGCGTCTTGCTCGTACCGTCGGAGACCCGCGAAAACGACACCTGGTGCTTCGTCGACACCAGCCGCGGCTCCACGCCGGGCTGCGGGTTCGGGGGGTCGAGCGTCGGCAGGCCGGGCACGACCGCCCCGTCGGCGGCGGAGAAGAGCGTGTCGCCGTTGGGGGTGATCAGCGTGCCGAAACTCGCGGCGTAGTCCGCGGTGATGCCGCCGGGGGTGGCGAAGTCGTTCTTGCTCAGCACCATCCGCGGCCGGGACGCGCAGGAGTAGACCTGCACCGGTGTCTGGTAGGCCTCGGGCCTCTGCGCCTGCACGAGCCTCTTGAGATCCCACAGATCGGCGGTCGACTTCTCTTCCAGGTGCGGCAACAGCAGCGCGGCCCAGGTCGGCCAGGAGTTGAAGTTGCCGCCGGCGCTGATGTATGCGTTGTTGCCCAGGAAGGATGGCACGAGAAACCGCGTCGCGCTCGCGTAGGAATGGGCCGCGAGCCCGATCTGGCGGAGGTTGTTGGTGCAACTCGATCGTCGCGCCGATTCGCGGGCCGCCTGCACGGCGGGCAGCAGCAACCCGACGAGCACGCCGATGATCGCGATCACGACGAGGAGTTCCACGAGCGTGAAGCCTCGGTGGCGGGCGTGGAGGCGCCGCTCGAAGCGGCGGCCGACCGTCACCCTCGGAATCCGGGAATGCTGCGGAGTCATCTTCGAGTGTGCGTTCGAGTTCCGGGTGATGCAAGCGGCCGCGCCGCCCACACGCGGCGGTCAGCCGCGACCAGAGTTGGAGTTTACAAAGATGCTTCCGATGCAGGAGCGCGCTTGCGAGCGTTCGCGCGCGGCAGGCCGCCGCCCAGCCGCCCGCAGGCCGCACAGATTGCCCCGACTGCCACGAGCACCCACGTCGCCGGTTCCGGCACGGCGGCAACACCGCCGGCGAAATCCAGCAGCGCCAGCGATCCCGGCGCCGTGTTGTAGGGCCCCGTGTCGAACAGGTTCGCCGAGACCGAGGCCACCACGTCGTCGAAATCGACCACGCCGTTGTAGTCGTAGTCGCCGTCGGCCCACGTCGCCGGCAGGCCCGTGTCGTAGAGGTTCGCCGACACGAACTGCACCACGTCGTCGAAGTCGACCACGCCGTTCAGGTTCCAGTCGCCGGCGGCCCCGAAGGCCACCGTGAACGAGCCGTCGCCGTTGTTGAGCCAGCCCACCGCCCGCTCGCTCTGCGCCGCCGCGGCGCTCGAGGTGATGCCCGTGGCGCCGTCCCAGGTGCCGTCGTTGCGGCCGGCCACGATCGCCGCCACGAGCGTCGCCGGGCCCTGGCCGGAGGTGATCGTGAGCGAACCCAGGCCGACGTCGACGAGGCCATTGTTCACGAGGGCCGGCACCACGGCCGCCACCTGCGGGCCCACGGAGAGCTTCGCCCCGGCCGCCACCGTCACGGGGCTCGAGGAGAGGGCGGCCGCGTTGCCGAGCACGAGCGCGCCCTGGGCCACGGTCGTGGGGCCCGTGAGCGTGTTGGCCTGGTCGAACACCACCGTTCCTGCGCCCGTCTTCTGCACCGGCGCCGTGCCGGCGAGGAGCGGGAAGCCCGCGCTCCCCTGGGTCTGCGTGCCGCTCGCGACGTTGATCGTGATCACGGGAGGCGCGGCCGAGGTGAACACGAGGTTCAGGTTGTTGCCACTCTGGGCCAGGCTGAACGTGCCGCCCGAAAGGGGATTTGTGAACCCGCCCGTGCCGTTGGTGGCCGAGACGTTGATCAGGAACTTGTTGGCCGCGAAGTTCGTGATCCCGCCGGCCGCCGAGGCGATCCGCCAGGTGCCGCTCGTGGTGGCGGTCCAGTTGATGGCGTTGCCGTTCACGTCGGGCGACACGCCCGAGAGGCTCCAGAGGTTGAGCCGGAAGGGAGTGGCCGCGGTCGCCGCCACGTCGAGCACGCCGCCCACGCTGAGCAGGTCCCAGCCGGTCGTGCTCCCGGCCGTGCCGGCGGCGTCGAGGATCTGCCAGTTGTAGTGGCCCCCGGCGCCGAGCGTGACGCCGTCGGTGACGCCGAGCGTGCCGGGGCTGGCTCCGGGCGCCACCGTCGCACCGCCCGCGACGGCGAGGTTGCCCACGAGCGTGCCGTTGCCGCCGAGCGTCTGCGTGGCGGGCACGGCGTAGACCCCGCCGGGCTGATCGGCGACGGAGAAGAATGCGCCGTCTCCCACAGTCACCGAAGGCGAGGCGGCGATCGCGCCCGTCTCCCCGAGCGACAGCGTGCCGGCGTCGATCCGCGTGGCCCCGGTGTAGGGCTGCGCGGTGCCGAACGTGAGCGTGCCCGCGCCCGCCTTCACGAGCCGCCCGGAGCCGGAGATCGCGGCCGTGATCGTGACGTCGTCGGAGCGGTTGAAGGCGAGCGTCGCGTTGTTGACCACCGGACCGGAGCCGAGCTGGCCGACGGCGCCGCCATTGCCCACCTGGAGCAGGCCGCCCGACACGGTCGTCGTGCCCGTGTAGGTGTTGGAGCCGGAGAGGATCCAGGTGCCCGAACCGGTCTTGGTGACGTTGATCTTCGAGACCACGTTGGTGGTACTGCGCACGTTGTCGATGATGACCGTCTGGATCTCGTTGGCGCCCGCGTTGGTGCCGTTGAGCGTGAGCGTCCGGTCCGGGACGATCACAACGCCGTCGTTCTGGTTGAAAAAGTTGTTGCCGTAGAGCGGATGCGTGAGATCGCGGCCCGCCGAGGTGAACACGACCGGGCCGGTGCCGTTGGCCGTGATCGTGCCGCCGGCGGTGGCCGTGTTGTTGGGGCCGCTGCCGATCTGGAAGTAGCGGTTGTTGGTCTCGCCGGTGCCTGTGTAGATGAGCGTGCCGCCGAATTGCCCCTGCCCGAGCCTGATCGGCAGGTTGCCCGCGCCGAGGGGCGCCGGCTGGCTGACGTTTTCGATCCGATCCACGCTCACGGACCCCACGGAAATCTGCATCTGGCCGGTGAACACGTTTTCGCCGCTCAGAAACAGCGTCCCTCCCGTACCGTTCTTGCGGAGCGTGCGGGACCCGCCGCTCTCGGAGATCACGCCGCTGATAAGCAGGTTGTGGGAGAACGAGCCGAACGAGCTGAGATAGACCTGCGTGAAATCGGTCGCCTGCACGAGCTGGATGTCGCAGGCGATCTCGTCGGTGATCGTCAGCGGAATCGACGTCGTCGGCTGGGCGTTCGTGATGTTGCCGTTGAGCGCCAGCGCGCTGCCGGAAATCCGGAAGGCGGCCGTCTTGCCGGCCGTGCCGTCATTGAGAAACGTGATGCCATAAGACGAGCCGATGACCTGTGGCTTCAGGCTCGACACGGCGCCGTCGTTGACGCTCCCCGTGCCCGAGCCGCCCACGAAAAAAAGCATCGCGTCGGTGGCGGGCGGCGTCGGCGAACCGGGGGGACCTGCCCAGTTGCCGGCGTCGGACCACAGGGCGGACGTGCCGCTGCCGGTCCAGGTGTTCTGGGCGGTCGCGGATCCCGCGAAGCCGGCCAAGACCGCTGCCACGCAGGCGAGCCTGCCGATGCACCTCATGATGTGTCCTCCGCCCGGAAAACGTCGTCGATCATAGGCGCCGGCGCCGCATGCGCCACGCCAGGGCGGCGGCTCCGCCCGCCGCCACGCCCGCCATGGTCGAGGGCTCGGGCACCGCCTCGAACTTCAGGGTCGAGCCGTCGATGGTGAACGTGCCCGTGTTGCCGCCACCAAGGTTCGTGTAGGTGAAGTCGGTGGCCGAGAACTGGGTCGTGGTGGTCCAAGACGCGAGCGTGTAGGTGCCGATCTCGGCGCTGCCGCCGAAGTCGAACCGGAACACGCTGCCGGCCTTGTTGAACGGACCGGTGATGCTCACGCGGTCCGACGCGCCGGCCGCGCTGAGGTCGAAGAGCCAGTCGGTCGCGGCCGACGCCGACGCGCCGCCATTCCAGATGAAGCCCGTGGGGCTGGCGAACGAGAGCGTGCCGATCGAGCCCACGCCGGCGCCCGGCGAGAGGATGCCCGACACGGTCGTGGCCCCCGACAGCGTGCCCGAGCCGGCGAGGATCGCGCCGGACGCCACGTTGTTGGTGAAAGCCGAGACGCCGGTGAGCCCGTCGAGCACGAGCGTGCCCGCGTTGACCTGCGTGCCGCCGGTGTAGGTGTTGGTGCCCGAGAGGATCCAGCGACCCGTCCCCGACTTCGTGACGCCGACCCGTGCCGTACCGGCCACGTTGTCAACGATGATAGAGGCGACCGTGTTCGAGCCGGTGTTGCTCCCCTGGAACGTGAGCGTCCGGTTTACCGTGGCGGTCGTGTGCCGCTGGTTGAACAGGTCGTTGCCATACGTCGGATGGCTGGGACGCGCCGCGGCCGTGAACACGATCGGCCCCGTGCCGTTGTTGGTGATCGTCGCGCCTCCGGTGCCGTTATTCCCCATGCCGACCTGGATGTAGCGGTTGGTCGTCTCGCCGACGCCGTCGTAGATCATCTCCACGGTCACGGCAGCCTGGCCGACCTGAACCGGAAGATTGCCGGCGCCGAGAGGCGCGGGGTCGGAGATGTTGCCCCACTTGGGAAACTGCACAGATCCTTGACGAAACGCCGCCTGTCCTATGAAGGTGTTGTCGGCCGTCAGGAACAGCCTGCCATTGTCGCTATTTTTCTGCAGTGAGTTCCCGGCGCCTCCCGAGATCACGCCACTGATTCGCAGCCAGTGGCCGTTGCCGCCGGTGTCGACGCTCACGGTAGCGCCGCCGAGCGTGATCGGAAGCGCAATCTCTTCCGTGACGTTGTTGCCTCCCTCCGTGACCGGATTCGTCGTCTCGATGAGGGTGCTCACCGATATGCCGCTTCCGGAGAGCACAAACCCGCCACTGCCGGCCGTGCCGCCGATGATCCGCAGCGTGCCCACGCTCGTGACGGCGTTGTCGTTGAAGCTCAGCGTGCCCGTCGTGCCCGCGAAGACGAGCGTGCCGGGACTCGTCCCAGGCGGCGACGACCAGTTGGCGTTGTTGCTCCAGAGATTGTTGCCGCCGCCACCCGTCCAGGTCTGGGCTTCGGCGATCGCCGCGCCGAGCATGATGAGAATGGCGAGCGGCAGGCGCGACGACCGCGTCGTCGCGCGAATAGAAAACCAGGTTGTCATCCCCCTCATGAGCGTACCCCCTCGTCGAATGGACCGGAATATCTCCCGCGAACCCTCTGAAAAAAAAATAATGAGGCAGCGGGCCGCTGTCAATAATTAAAATTAAGTTTTTCCGGCTTGGGTTGCATGTGATTCCGGCCGCATGGGCCGATTCATTCCTTACACAGCCCGCCCCATCTGCAAAGCCCGTACCGATCGCGGACTGAGGATGCCCCAAGCCTGCGGTACCCGGTTCCAGTGACACGTCTTTCGGGGTTTCGCCGCACTTCCTCTCGCTTGTGATCGGCAGCGGCTAGCGAACCCGTCCGACGGAGTCGCCGGTGCCCCGTCACGGCCGCGAGATTCGCCCGTGAAATGCCGTCAGGTCCCTTGACCGGTCACGGCCGTGGGATGGCGTCTGCCGTCGCACGGCCGCGGCCGTAGAGCGGGTGGTCGGCCGGGATCACCTGCCGGACCATGGTTGCTTCCCACGCGTTGATCGCCCGGCGGAGCGCGTCGACCCGGCCCGGCTCGGCCGCGGCGCGATCGCGCGCCTCCCCTGGGTCGGAGGCCAGGTCGAAGAGCTGCGGCGGCGCGTCGCCCTCGAGGATCAGCTTCCAGTCGCCCTCGCGCACCGCGAGCAGCCGGCGGGCCAGGTTCGTGTCCCGGTCGGTCCGCCGCCAGTCGGCGTGGTCGTTGTAGACCCAGAATAGCCGTTCGTGCGGCGGGCCGCGCTTCGCGCCGCGCACAAACGGCACAAGATCGACGCCGTCGAGCGGCCGGGGCGGCTCGACGCCGGCGGCGGCCGCCGCCGTGGCGAAGATGTCGAACACGTGGACGGGCGCGGCGAACCGCGTGCCCGCCCGCACGGCGGCGGGCCAGCGCAGGGCGAAGGGTACGCGGATGCCCCCCTCGAGCACGTCGAACTTCTGCCCGCGGTGCGGGCCGTTGGAGGTGCCGAGCACCGGTGGCTCGCCGCCGTTGTCGCTCGTGAAGAACACGACCGTGTCATCCTCGACGCCTGCCGCGCGGATCCCGTCGAGCACGCGGCCCACTGCCACGTCGAGCCGACTGATGATGGCCGCCGCCATCCGCCGCTTGCCGTCGAGGTGGGCGAACCGGGCGAGGTCCTCCGGGAGGGCCTGCTGCGGGAGGTGCGCCGCCATGAAGGCCACGTGCAGGAAGAACGGCCCGCCCGCCCGGCCGCGGATGAAGTCCACCGCCCGCTCGGCGACGAGGTCGTCCACCCAGCCCTTCTGCGCCGTGGGCTCGTCGCCGGTGACGAGCGGCGGATCGACATATCTGCCCGCGGCGCCGATCCAGCCCGTGAACTCGTCGAAGCCGCGGGCCAGCGGCCCGTGCGGGCCCGCGCCCAGGTGCCACTTTCCCACCATCGCGGTGCGGTAGCCACGCTCGCGGAGTAGCGCCGGCAGGAGCACTTCCCGCCGATCGAAGCCCGCGGTCGGGCCGTCGAGGGGCCGGTTGTCCTCGATTCCGAACCGGCCGGGATAGCGGCCGGTGAGCAGGGCGGCCCGGGTCGGCGAGCAGCTCGGCGTGGCGTAGGCCTGCGTGCAGATCGCGCCCGCGCGGGCCAGCCGGTCGATGCACGGCGTGGGCACGTCGGTGCCGCCGGAAAACCCGCAGTCGCCCACGCCGAGGTCGTCGACGAGGATCACGATCACGTTCGGCGGCCGCCGAGGCTCGCCGGCGCGGGCGTCGGCGGGCCAGGCGGCGCACCAGACTGCGAACACGGTCGCCGCGAGCGCCGCCATCCCGAGGCGCCGCGTCGCGTCGGTCGGCCCCGCCGCGAGCCGCGCGCGCCCGGTGCCCCGGTTTTGACAACGGCGGGTCATGCGTTGAAACTCATGGGCCCAGACCCATTGCCGGGCGGATGGGTCGCCCGGTCGGGCGACCGCTTCGCCGCGGATGCATCCGGGAGACCGTCCACCATGATACCAGCCGAGATGCGGGCCGACCGTCCGTCCGCCGGCCACCGCCGTCCGTCACGCCGCTCTTCGGCCGCGTTGATCGCCCGCCGCAGCCTGCTTCTCGCGGCCTGTGCGACTCCGATCCTGGCGGTTTCCCGCCGAGCCGCCGGCACGGCGCGGAGCGATCGCATCCGCGTCGGCGCGATCGGCGTGGGCGGCCGGGGCCGGCTGCTGCTCGACCAACTGCCCGACGACGCGGAGCTCGTGGCCCTCGCCGACTGCAACCTGCCGCGTGCCGAGGCCTACGCCGCCGACTACGCGGCGAGGAAGGGCCCGCGGCTCGACACCATGCAGGACCACCGCCGACTGCTCGACCGGAACGACATCGACGCCGTGGTCGTGGCCACGGGCGACTTCCAGCGGGTGCTCCCCTGCATCCACGCCTGCCAGGCCGGCAAGGACATCTACGCCGAGAAGCCGCTCACGCTCACCGTGCACGAAGGGCGGGCGCTCGTAAACGCGGTGCGGCGCCACGGCCGCGTGCTGCAGGTCGGAACGCAGCAGCTTTCGATGGCCATCAACCGGCTGGCCTGCGCGTTCGTGCGCGAAGGACGTCTCGGCGCGATCCGCGAGGTGCGAGCCGTCAACTACGATGGCTCGGCCGCCGAGCCCGTGCCCACGCCGCCCGGCGAGCCCGTGCCGCAGGGGCTCGATTGGAACACGTGGCTCAACCAGGCGGCCGACCGCCCCTACAGCCCGATCTGGATGGCCTGGATGCAGTGGCGGGACTTCGCCGGGGGCCAGATGACCAACTGGGGGGCGCACGGCATCGATCAGGTGCAGTGGGCCCTCGGCACCGACGGCACCGGCCCGGTGCGGATCGTGGCCGCGGGCATGGCGCCGAACGCGGCCGTGGAGATGCGCTACGCGTCGGGCGTCCCTCTCAACTTCGTGCTCGAGAACGGGCCGATGGGAGGCGCCGTATTCGTCGGCGAGCGCCGCAAGTTGGAGATCAACCGCAACAAGGTCGTGTCGAACCCGCCGGAGATCGCCGCCGAGATCCTGGCCGCGGTCGACGTGGCCGCCGAGGAGCGGGCCTGGAGCGACGAGACCGCGCTCTGGCAGGCTCGGCAGCACCTGCAGAACTGGCTTGACTGCGTGCGCTCGCGAGCCCGGCCCGTGGCCGACGTGGAGATCGGCCACCGCTCCGTCACGGTCTGCCACCTCGCGGGCATCGCGCGGCAGGTCGGCCGGCCGCTCGAGTGGGATCCCGCCGCGGAGCGGTTCGTGAACGACGCGGAAGCCGACACGCTCTTGTCGCGGCCGCGCCGGAGCGGGTTCGAGTTGCCGGAGGCGTGACACTCCCATGGACCGCGTGAACACCGAGCGCACGATCGTCGGGGCCGTCGTCGGAGCGGCGCTCCTGCTCCGGGCGGTCGGCGCGGCCGGGGCCGAGGCCGGGGTCGAAGAAAGGCCGCGGCCCAATATCGTTGTGATCCTCGCCGACGACCTCGGCTTCTCCGACCTCGGCTGCTACGGTGGCGAGATCCCCACGCCCCACCTCGACGCCCTGGCGGCGGGCGGGCTCCGCTTCGCGCAGGCCTACAACGCGGCCCGCTGCTGCCCCACGCGGGCCAGCCTCCTCACCGGGCTCTACGCCCACCAGGCGGGCGTCGGGCACATGACCGCCGACGAGGGCCTCGCCGGCTACCGCGGCCGGCTCGGCGACGACTGCACGACGATCGCGGAGGCGCTACGCGACGCGGGCTACTTCACCGCGATGACCGGCAAGTGGCACGTCGGGCAGAACCACGGCGTCGCCCCGTGGAACCGCGGCTTTCTCCGCAGCCTCAATCCGGCGGCCGGCGGCTTCTACCAGCCAGGCTCGCCGCGCTACGACCTCTCGCTCGACGGCGCGCCCATCGCCGAGGACGATCCGCGGCTGCCGCCGTACTGGTATTCGACCGACCTCTGGACCGAGTTCGGCCTGCAGTTCGTCGACGACGCCCGCGCCGCCGGCAAGCCGTTCTTCCTCTACGTGGCCCACAACGCGCCCCACTTCCCGCTCCAGGCGCCCGCGGAGGTGAGCGACCGCTTCCGCGCGACGTATGCCGAGGGCTGGGACACGCTCGCCGCGCGGCGGTTCGAGCGGCAGGTGGCGGCAGGGCTGTTCGGCGGCCACGAGACGCCGGCGGCGCGGCCGGCGGAGGTCTCCGCCTGGAGCGACCTGCCGGCGGCGGAGCGCGAGCGGTTCGCGCACCTGATGGCGGTGTACGCGGCGACAGTGCACCTCATGGACCGCGCCGTGGGCCGGCTCGTGGCAGGCCTCCGCGAGCGGGGCCTCCTCGACGACACGCTGATCCTGTTTCTCAGCGACAACGGCGGCAACGCGGAGTCGGGCCCCGTGGGACGCACGATCGGCGACCCCACCCGCGCCGACTCATCGTGGTTCTGCGGCGCGAGCTGGGCCCACCTGCAGAACGCGCCCTTCCGGCGGTCGAAGCGGTATGTGCATGAGGGGGGCATCGCCACGCCGCTGGTGGTCCACTGGCCGCGGGGCATCGCCGCACGCGGCGAGTGGCGCCGGCAGCCGGCGCACGTGATCGACCTCCTGCCCACCTGCCTCGAGGTGGCTGCGGCGGCCTATCCGGCGCGGCGCGAGGGGCGCGACGTGCCTCCCGCCGCCGGCCGCAGCCTCGTGCCCGCCTTCCGCGACGAGCCGCTCGACCGCGGCCCGCTTCATTGGGAGCACGTCGGCAACGCCGCCGTGCGCGCCGGCGACCTCAAACTCGTGCGGGCCGGCCGCGAGTCGGCCTGGGAGCTCTACGATCTGGCGGCCGACCGCACGGAATACCGCGACCTCGCCGCCGCGCGGCCGGAGGCGGTGCGGGAGCTCGCCGCCGAGTGGGAGGCGTGGGCCCGCCGCGTGCACGCCGAGCCCGCGCCCGAGCGCGCGTCGGCGCCCTAGCGATCCCGTCTCACCGCATCTCCCCCCGCTCCTCCACGGCCCACAGCACGCGCTGCGACGCGACGAACAGCGTCTTATTGGCGGCGCACGGGATCGACCACACCGGCGAGCCGAGCCGGATCACCGCGAGCGTCTTTTTCTCGCGGCCCGCCGCGAGCACGGTGAAAGCCTTGCGGCTCCCGATGAACACCTTGCCGTCCACCACGAGCGTCGACGACCAGATCTCGTCCTGCGTGTCGTGGAACCACACGAGTTCGCCCGAGTCGGCGTCGAGGCAGTGCACCTTCCCCGCATATTCGGCGGCGTAGACGAGCCCGTCGGCCACGGCCACGGTCGACAGCGCCCGGCCGATGCCGGTGTACTGCCACAGTTTCCGGACTTCGGCGCCGTCGTCGGTGCCGTCGACGGCGATGCACGAGAGAGCGCCGCGGCCCGGGCCGTGCACGGGATCCTGCCCGATCGCCACGTAGACGCGATTCCCCACCACGACGGGCGAGCCGATGATCTCGTTGGGGCTCACGACGAGCCCCGCCGCGTCCACCGACGTCGCCTTCCCGCGCACGAGCGCCCAGTAGTCTATTCGGACATCGCCGCGCATCCGGTAGCCGGGCGGGTTGCAGTCGAAGAGCCAGTCGCGTTCGAGCGTGGCGGGCGCGGAGCCCGGCTTCGCGTCGGCGGCGAGAGGCACGAAGCCGTGGCAGCGGCCGTCGCCGCCGCCAAACACGACGCGCTTGCCGCGCGGCGACTCGAGCAGCGTCGGCGAGGACCACTGCCCGTGGAACACGTCGGCGCTGATCGTGCCGTCGTCGCGGGCGAGGAGTCTGCCCGTCTCCTTGTCGAGCACGACGAGCGATGCGGCCGTGGGCAGCACCACCTTCCCGTCGTACACGCCATTGGCCGTGCATACGTAGAGATGCCGGCCCATCACCAGAACCGAGCAGTTGGCGGCGTCGTGCGGAAACACGGGCAGGTCGCGGATCATGTCGAACCGCCACACGACGTCGGCGTCGCGCGGGCCCGGCGGCACCGGCGCGGCCCCGGCCGGCACGCTGAAGGTGGCCTCGTCGCGAAACGGCCCGTCGTTGCCATCGAGCATGCCGTCGACGTCGAGGCACACCACCTCGCAGCGGTTGGTCACGAGATACACCCGGCCGCCGTCGACCGTGGCCGACGAGCAGATGCCGAGGTTCATGTCGTCGAAATCCTCGCTCACGAGCTTCCGGTCGATCTCGAGCCGCGGCACGACGAGCCGCCACACGAGATCGCCAGTCTTTTCGTCGAGGCAGTTGAACACGCCGCCGCGCGTGGGTGAAAAGCGCGGGTCGTCGAGATCCTCGTCGTTGGTGCCGACATACACGCGGCCCTGGGCCACGATCGGGCCGGAGTAGTTTTCGCTGCCGAGCCGCACCACCCAGCGCACGTTCTTCGCCGTGGCCGGATCGAATCCCAGGCGGTCGCGCTTCTTCTTGCCGGGGAAAAATTCCGTCGGAATGCCCGTCTCGCGCGATACGAGGTTCCGCTCGTGGCCGCCGCCCCACTGCGTCCAGTCGGCCCCGCGGGCGTTCGACAGGCCGCCGAGCGCGAGGCTCACAAGCACTCCGGCCCACCGCAAGTTCAGCCAGTTCACCCGTCCGCCCTTCGCTGTGCTTGGGATCGAGACTTGGGATCGATCCCCGAGGGAAACCGGGGCAAATTGTGGTTGGCTGCGGACGGTCAGTCCAGATGCTCCGCGGCCTCCAGGCCGGAAGGGTTTTTGCAGGGCGTTTTTATCGGGTATGGTTGAGCGGTTGTCGCTTCGCCCCCAGGAGTCCTCCCCATGGCCACCGTCTCCCGATCTGCGTCCTCCACCGGCTTCGTGTCCGGGGCCGACGTGGTCGTCGAGTCGCTGATACGCCATGGGGTCGACGTGATCTTCGCCTATCCGGGCGGGGCCAGCATGCCGCTCCACCAGTCGCTCACCCACGCCAAGGACCGAATCCGCACGATCCTCCCCCGGCACGAGCAGGCGGGGGCCTTCGCAGCCCAAGGCTACGCCCGCACCACCGGCAAGCCCGGCGTATGCATGGCCACGAGCGGCCCCGGTGCGCTGAACCTCGTGACGGCGATCGCCGACGCCAAGATG
>CAZDTC010000007.1:0-24233 GCA_964508125.1 uncultured Candidatus Kuenenia sp. | reverse complement strand
GGGTTCACGCGCCGGCTGACGGCGGCCACGAGCTTGTCCATGTCGATCGGGGCGGCAACGCCCGCCGCGCCTCCCTCGACCGCCTTCTGGGCCTGCTTCGCGGAGTCGACCTCGTAGACGAGGATCACGCCGCCTTTGAGATCGATGCCGAGCCGCGGCGGCCAGCCGAGGACGGTGACGGCGACGCCGGCCGTGAGCGCCACGAGCACGGCCGCGATCCGGGCCCACATGTCGGTCGCCCGCAACTGCTTCGCGAGAATCCAGGCGACGAACGTGGGCACGGCGATCACGGCCAGCGTGAGCAGCCAGAGAAACCAGCCCTCGCGCCACACAGGCGGCAGCGCCGCGGCGGGTGCGGCGGCGGCGGCCGTGCCCGTCGCGGCAGCGACTGTGCTCGTCGCAGTGGCGACCGAACCGGCCTGGGCGAGAAAAAAGCTCGTGAGTGGGAAACTGTCCATGGCGATGTCTATCCTGTTCAAGATCGGCTTGTTCGAGATCGGTACATTGCTGCGCGGAGCGGCCTCAGGCTCCCGGAGAAGAACTCACCTCTGCGTCGGAGAGCACCTTCGAGATGCTCGCCAGCGTGACGGTGAGCCGGACGTTCTCCGACTCGTCCACCTTGAGCGACACCCTGTCAGCCGCGCGATCCACGTTGGCCACGGTGCCGTAGATGCCAGAGGCGGTGAGCACCCGGTCGTTCTTCTTGAGGCCGGCGAGCAACTCCTGCTGTTTCTTCATCCGCTCGCGTTCCGGCTTGTAGAGCATGAACCACGCCACCGCCATCACCAACACGAACGGCAGGTAGGAGACGAGCAGTTCGAGAGGGTTGGGCTGCGGCGGCTGCATGGAGGCGTGGAAATGGAGCGGGGCCGAAAACCGGCAAATGTATCGGCCGCCGTGCGCCAGGGACAAGGGCAAGCCGGCATCCGGCCGCAGCAAAAAGATCGCGGCCCGCCCGCCTGCGCCCGGTCATTCACCCACGGCCGTGAACCGCGGCACGAGATCGGCGGCCACGGCCGCAAACTCGCCCGCCACGATCGCCGCCCGCAGCCGTGCCACGAGCCGCTGGTAGAACGTGAGGTTGTGGATCGAGGCCAGCACGGGCCCGAGCATCTCGCCCGCCAGAAACAAGTGGCGGATGTAGCTGCGGCTGTGTCGGCAGGCGAGGCAGGGGCAGCCCTCCTCGAGCGGCCGCTGGTCGGTGGCGTGGCAGGCGTTCCGCAGCCGCACCTGCCCGCCAAACGTGTAGACGAGCGAGTTGCGGCCGCACCGCGTGGGAAGCACGCAGTCGAACATGTCGATCCCCGCCGCCACGGCATGAACGATGTCCTGCGGCTGGCCGACGCCCATCAGATACCGCGGCTTGTCGGCCGGCAGGTGGGGTGTGGTCGCGCGGAGCGCCTCCACCATCGCCTGCGGCCCCTCCCCCACGGAGAGTCCGCCGACGGCATAGCCCTCGAACGGCAGCCGCCGCAGCGCCTCGGCGCTTTCCTGGCGCAGTTCCGCATCGAGCCCACCCTGCACGATCCCAAACATCGCCTGCTCAGGCCGCGCTCGGGCTGCGAGGCAGCGCTCGGCCCAGCGCAGCGACCGGCGCATCGCAGCCTCCACGCGGACGCGATCCGCCGGCAGCGCCACCACCTCGTCGAGCTGCATCGCCACGTCGGCACCGAGCCGCTCCTGGATCTGCACCGCCGCCTCCGGCGTGAGATCGATGGCCGAGCCGTCGAGGTGCGAGCGGAAAAACGCCCCCTCTTCCGTCACCTTCACCTGCTGGGCGAGGCTGAACACCTGAAACCCGCCCGAGTCGGCGAGCGTGGGGCCGTTCCAGCCCATGAAGGCCGCGAGGCCGCCCCCCTGCTCCACGACCTCCTCACCGGGCCGCAGGTGGAGGTGGTACGTGTTGGCGAGGATCATCCCCGCACCGGTCTCGGCCACCCGCCCGATGTCCACGCCCTTCACACTCGCAAGCGTGGCCACCGGCATGAATAGCGGCGTGGGCACGCTCCCGTGCCAGGTGGAGAGCCGGCCGGCCCGCGCCGCGCCATCCGTCGCCTCGATCGTGATTCCAAACCCGGGCAGCATGCCGGCAGGCTACACGGTTTCCGGCGGGCGCGAAGCCGCGATCGCGCGTGGCGGGCGCAGCGAGGGCCTCACGGGGCAGCCGACGCCGGTTGAACGAGTCGCACTGGGCCCAGAAGGCCCGACGGCAGCAACGGCTCGGTCGGGGCGGCCGCGATCGTGGTGCGGGTCACGCGTTCTTCGGATGGCTTCGCGGCATCGCCGATGAGGCGGTTGCGCCACAGGTTCACGACGTCGATTTCGAGCTGGTTGTCGCCGGCCTTGAGCGCATCGCCCACGGCCACACGCCATGGCGGGCACCACAGCGTGCCCAGCGGCTTGCCATTGAGCCGCACCGTTGCAATCTCTTTTACGGAGCCGAGATCGAGGGCCAACGGCGACCCAGACTGGATGAATGACTCGGGCACGACGAGCGTCGTGCGGTAGGTGGCCTCGCCGGCGTGGTGCCGAATCTCCGGCTCTGGTCTCTTCGTCCAGTCAGTCAGGACCTCGAACGGGGTGGAGAATGTCTCCGCGATCGGCGGCTGCCCGCCCTTCCCCGCCACCTGCGGGGCAAACGTCACCTGCCACGGGCCCGCCACCTCGAGCACACGTTTCCATTCAGGAGCGTTTCCATTCGCTGGCGCCGGCCCGCGCTGCAACTGCGCTCCCATGGCCGCGGCCGCAGCGCGAAACACCACGAACACCGAGCCCGACGGCTCGAGCCGCACCGGCACGTGCGTCACGCCCCCCTCGCCAGACCACTCGTTCAAATCACGACGCGAGCCCGTGAGCGGATCCCACGCCTCCGGACGCTTGCCCACCACGCGAAACGACACCACCTGCCTCACGGCGGCGGTGCCCGAGTTCGCAAGGAAATAGATGTCTGTGCTCGCGTCGCGCCGATGGGCCCACGTGACGTTTACCCAGCCGGAATCCGCCTCGCCACGGGCCGCCATGTCTGGCGCAAGCTTTTCCGCGGCGAGAAATTCAGCGAGTGGCGCGCCCGCGACCACGCGACCCTTCCCCACCCGTCGCACTTCGCTTGCCGCGACATCGTCGCCCCACAGCGAGCGGACGATGCCCTCCCGTCGCTCGCGGTCCGCAGCCGAGTCGAGCAGCCGCGGCGATGGCCCGGGCCGCGGGCCGATCACGGTCAGCCCCTCGGCCACGAGGCCGGCGAGCTTCTCGAGCACCGGCAGCGTCACGGGCCAGCCCGCGGCGGCGGGCAGCACGAGATAGCGATATGCCTGCCCGTCGGGCAGCGTCGCGAGGCCGTCGCGGCAGGCGAGCCGCGCGAGGATCACCTCGGCATTGATCCCATCGAACTCGTAGCCCGCGGGAAGCGCGGGCTGCACGAGGCTGCGGCCGGGAACGAACTGGGCCGTATCTTCCCCAAAAAAGTAGCAGCAGTCGGCCACGCTCCGCCCCTGGCGAAGCAAAAACTGGCAGCGGCCCACGTAGTCGAGAAACGCATCGCTCCGCTCCCACCAGGTCATGTTGGCGTTGAGCGCATCGAACGTAAACAGGCCTGGCCGGGCGTGGATGTCGGGCTGGTGCGACCAGAGGTGGATCATGGCGGCATTCATCCCGTTGGCGAACTGGGCGTCGAGTTCGGCCTTCCAGGCCGACGGCGGATGCCGCGTGCCGTCGACGATCGTGAGCGACTCGGCCAGCACGAGCGGCTTGCCGTATGTCCGCGCGGCCGAGGCTGCGGTGCGCACCGAATCGACGTAGCGGAAGTGCTGCGTCAAAACGACACCCCACGGGCTACCGTCGTTGAACCAAAACTCCCCCATCGGCTCGTCCACGCGGCCATACGCTGCCAGCCCGTCGATGTGTGGAAACGGATACGAACCGTAGCCGTTCTCCGCCCGCATCACGAGGCCGTCGCGATGGGCCCGCTCCGTGATCCGCGCATAGAAATCGAGATAGCACTGCGCGAGCGCGCGGCGGTAGTCCCAGAAGAAACGATTCGTCTGGCGGCGACCGTCGACCACGCGGCGGGCCACCGCCGGCAGGTACGGCACGAGGTCATAGCCGGCCTGCTTCCGGAACGTGTCGCGAAAGCCATCGGTCCACGTGCCCTGGATGCCGAATGCCGCAGCGCCGATCTCGTGGCTGTCGAGAAACGCGCCCCTCAAGGCCGGCCGCGCCGCTGCATCGGCATCTTTGAGCACGACGCCGATCGAACCGTCGTAGAGCCGGTCGGCCGCCGCCGGGCTGTAGGGGTCAGCCTCGTAGCCGCCGGAGAGCGCCGAGCTCATCGCGCGGGGCGGCTCATTCACGAGCGTGGCTCCGAATCGCGCGATCGCCCAGCGGCCGGGCGGCACGTCCCAGGTGAGCGTGCCGGCCGCGTCCAGCGACTGCGTGAGTTCGATCGTGTCGGCGCTCCTGCAATCGATGACGTCGGGCTCGACGTATTCCTCGCGGAGCACCGCCGGCCCTTCGGCGGGCCAGTCCCAAAACGCCCGCTTGCCCGACTTGAACATCCACCACTTGATGCCGCGCTGATTCCGTGGCCGATCCCCCTTTCGCAGCACGCCGAACTCGGCGAGCTGGATCTCGGGCACGTGGGCCGACGTGATCCGTAGCCGGAAGGCTCGGGCTTCGGTGGGCGGAATCTCGAGCGTCTTCGCTGCGCCGGGCTCGAGCGAAAACTCGGCGATCTTCGTAAACTTCGTGCCGTCGGCTGCTGCCTCGAGGTCGCACGTGCGCGGCCCGGCGCCCGCTGGCGACGTCACATGCACGGCCGTCGCCCTGAGCGGCTCATGATGCCGCACCTCGACCCATTGCGGCTTCTCGGCGGTGGCGGCCACCTTCGGCTTCCAGCAGGTGTCCGGGTCGCCGTCTGCGACGTCCTCGACAGGAAAGTTCTTCTCGTCGGTGACGTAGTTGCCCGCTTCGGAACTGGCGACGACCTGTGCTGGACGCGGCGGAGCGTCGTCAGGCTCGCGGAAGGCGACGACAGCGACACCTTCATAGAACGGCTCGCTCCCGAGGGGCTTCGGCAGGATCTGCGTGATCTTCCCCGGCCCCTGCACCTGGATCTCGGCGTAGGCGAGCTTCTTGGTGGCATGCTTCGCATCGATCCACGGCCCGCCCATGCCCCAGCCGGCCGCAGCCGTGAGCCGCACCTCGACTCCCACCCGCGCGGCCTCGGCGAGCGCGTGCTGGAACAGCTCCCGCCACTGCGGCCCCATCATCCCGGCAGGCCCCGCAGGCTGGCCGCCGCCCACGTCGAAGATGTCGACGCTGCGGATTCCCTTGCGGGCCATCTCGGCGAGGTCGCGGCTGATGCCCTCACGGGTCACGTTGCCGTCGATCCACCGCCACCACACGCCGGGCATGGCTGCCGCGGGAGGTGTTTGAAATCCCTCCTCGAGCGACTCAGCCCAGGCGGCCGACGCACCGCACAGCAACAGCACCGCACAACCGACTCGGAGCATCAACATGGCAAACCCTCGTCGTTTCACCGCTCCACGATCAACAGGCTGGAGCTCGGCTCGACGAAGAGTATGCCGGGCACTTGCAGCGGCGTCACCGCGCCAGTGAGCGGATCGAAGACGTCGGCGGTGAGCGTGCCTCCCGCGGCAGCGCGAGCCTGGACCTCGACCGGCTCGAGGCCGTCGTTCACGACGTAGGTGATCCGCCGGCCGTCTCGGACAAACCGCGCCGTGAACACGCCCGGCGGCAGATCTTCGACCTCGACCGCGAATCCCGGCGGCACGACCCGGCCGAGCGTGGCGACCACGTCGCCAGGCGCGACGATCCTCCTGCCGGCAAAGATCTCGATCACCGCCGCATGCTCGTCGGGGGCGTCGCCCATCGTAGGCAGCGTCGCCACCCAGAGAATTCGGCCGCCGCCCGCCTCGAAGTCGGCGAGTTTCCGGGCCACGTCCAACGGCAGCACGTCGACCTCCGGCATCACGATCACAGCGTACCGGCCGCCGGCCGCGACGAGATGGCCCTGCTCCACGCGACCGTCGCGGATCCAGTCGCCATGCAGCCACGTGAAATCGATGCCGTGCGTAACGAGGCCCTGCGCCATCGTGTCTTGCCGGCCGCTGCGCTCGGCCACGCGCCCCCACGCCTGTCCCTGGAGGGTACTCGCCGACGGCACGAACGCCGCCTGGAACGACTCGATCGGATAATAGACGGCCACGGTCGCGGCGCTCGTGGCGCCGCGGAGGACGGCAGCCAGCCGGCCCACGTATTCGTTGAGGCTGCGATAGACGGCCGGGTCGTACTGGTGCCACAAAAAGTAGTTCGTGAACTGATTCACGCCGCCGAGCGCCGCCATGCCCACGAACCGGCGGACGTCTGCCGCTGGCGGCACGAGCAGGGCGACGGGCCGGTCGATGATCGGATCGAGAAGAGCCGCGACGGTGGTCCGCCCCTTCGCCTGCGCGACCGAGCTCAAGAACTTCGGCATCCAGAAATTCCAGGAACGGCCGCGGTCCGGCATCGGCAGGTCGCACGATGGAATGTCGAGTTCCGCCGCGAACCGGAAGAAGTCGCCGTAGCCCACGACGTGGTGGAGCATGTGTTCCTCGAGCAGCGGATGGCCGGCCGATCGCACGCCCTGCCCCTGGCCCCACGCGGTGATCCGTCGGGGGAAGTTCGCCGCGAGCACAGTTCCGACTGTCTCGTAAAAATGCCGCCTGGGAAGTCTCGACGCCACGTCGTCGCCGCCGTAGAGGGCGGGCAGCAGAGGCAGGAGATCGTAGCCGTGGTCGGCCTGGAACCGTCGCGGCAGATCCTCGTGCCAGGGCACGAAGGCCACGCCGCCGGGTCGCTCGCCGGCCAGGAACCATGACGTCATCAGGTTTGGCTCGTTGGTGTAGACCACGTCGATCGTGCCCGCGAGCGGCCCGAGCCGCCGGGCATACGCCTCGTGCGTGAGCCGCGTGAACGCGGCCATTCCGGTGGCGTCGAGGAGGTTTGGATACCGGCCGGTGTGGCTGAAGCCCCCAATCGTCGTGGAGGCCTGCGTGCCCTCGCGGTTGAGGTGGAGCGCGAATCCGCAGAGCCGCCACGGGCCGTCGATCCCTTCCGCCTCGATTCGCTGCCCGCTCACCGCCGCGGGCCGGCCCCGGTCGAGCGCCGGCCGGCCGTCGACGAGCGGATAGATGAAGGCGTGGACGAACCGCTCGGCAGTCGACGGCAGGTCGAGGTGCACGGGGCCCGGCCCCGTGCCCTCGCGGCACACGGCCACGAGGCAGCGGCTCTCCGCTTCGGGATGCGCTTCGACGACGAGCCCCCCGGCCATCCCGCTGGGATATCCGTTGTCGTCGGCGATCCACACCCGCAGGCCGGCTGCCCGGGCCGCGCGGACGTTGGCCTCCAGGTTTTGCCACGCCTCGTCGGAACGGAGATAGCCGTGCGACTGCATGAACAGCATCACGCCGCCGATCCCCGCCTCGGCCATCCGGGCCACCGGCAACGGGGCGCCGTCGTGGGTGCCGTATTGCACGAGGCGAAACTCTGCCGGCGGGCTCGCGAACGCAGCCGCGATCTGCTGCCACCCGTCGGCCGGGGTCGCCGTCGCGGGCTCAGCTGCGAGATGAGTCGCGACAGTCGCCGCAGCCAGACCAAGCAGCAATGCGGCAAGTGGCACAGCCACCGGTGGGCTCGAAGACTGCACCCGCCCAGCGCTGGCTCGGCGATACACCACCGCTGGGAAACAGATCATGCGGGACTTGAGTTTCGATTCATGGGACTCCGGCGATCCCCTGCGCATGATACCCTGGGCCGTTGCCACCGTAGCCGCTTCTCGTTCGGCCGGCGTTTGCCGACGTGCCGTCGGCCGACCCACCCTTGTCGCTTGCCGGGTTTTTCGCAGGAAACCATGAGAACAAGAACCTGTCCGATGGTGTCGGCATTGGCCGTCGTGACCATGCTCGGACTTGCCAATCCGACCGCCGCAGCGGAGACGCGCGACGCCCTGCTGGAGAAGGCCACGGCGCACTGGCGGCTGGGCAATGGCGCCCGCGGCGCGAAGCATCCGCTCACCCAGGTCGGTGAGATCCAGTTGAACGTCGCCGCCGAGGGCGAGGGGGCGACACCCGGGGCGAAGGTCGCCCGCCTGCAAGGGGGCTATTTCGACGCCGGCACGGCGCTCAATCTCAAGGGCGACCAATGCACGGTGTACCTGCGGGTACGCGACCCGAGCGGCAGTTGGGGGCAGGCGTTGTTCGCCAAGCGGGGCACGCACGCCACCATCAACTTCAATCTCTTCGCCACCGGCGACCGCATTGGCTTCGAGCTGCACGGCGGCGCGGGCCTTGGAACCATCACGTTTCCTCGGGCAGAGATCAATGCCACGGCGTGGCATGATCTGATCGGTCGCTACGACGGCAAGACACTCGAGATCATCTGCGACGACAAGGTGATGGCGAGCGCGCCGTGGCAGGGCGGGAGTCTGACGCAGAGCGACGTGGCCCTACTCATCGGCGCAGAAATTAACGATGGCCAGCCCGTCCGTCCGTTCAGTGGCGAGATCGAGGAGGCCGCCCTCTGGTCACGTGCGCTCAGCGACGATGAAATCGCCGTGCTCATGCGGAAACCGAGCCTGACGAAGCTGCCGACCAGGCCGGAATTCAGAATTTCGCCGCTCCACATCCGCCCGCAGACGGGCAACGCCGGCGACGCCATCGCCTTTTATTGGCAGGGCCAGCATCACGTCTTCTATCTGCACCAAGGAACATGGGCGCACACCGTCAGCACCGACCTGATTCACTGGAAAGACCTGCCGCCCGCCCTCTCGCCCTGCACCGATCCCGCCGGCCCCGACGCGCAGTGCTGGACGGGGAGCGTCGTCGAGCACGGCGGCACGTTCTACCTCTTCTACACAGGCCAGAATCCCCAAGACCCGAAGAGCGACCAGAAGGTGATGCTGGCGATGAGCCAGGATTTGATCACGTGGGAAAAACAGCCCGACCGCACGTTCTATCCCGACGGGAAGATCTACTGGAGCAAGTCGATCAACGGGCCGATTCCCGGCATGGGATATCACCACCAGGCCTTCCGCGATCCGGACGTGTTTTGGCATGAAGGCAAGAAGCAGTGGTGGATGATTTTCCACGCGCTCACCGCTCGAGGCCACGAGCCCTGCCTCGCGCTTTACACCTCGGATGATCTTCTGAACTGGACTCCGCAGCCGCCGCTGGCCACCTACCCGGCGAACGTGTCGCTCGATTGCCCCCACGCCGCGCCTCTGCGGCGGCAGTGGTTCGTGATCGCCGCCGACACGAGCTACACCTCGGCCCCCGCGCCCGAAGGCCCATATCCGCCGGGCATGAAGCTCTATGACAGCGGCGACCTGTTCGTGCCGAAATCGCTATTCGACGGCAATCGCCGTTTGATCTGGGGCTGGATTCGCGATCTGGAGGGAAACCGCGACAGCGGCAATCCGCAGTGGGGAGGCACGCTCTGCCTGCCGCGCGAGATCTATCCCGGCCCGGCTGGCCAGCTGTATTCCCGCCCCGCCGCGGAGATCACGGCGGCCTTCACCGAAACCGCCCTCGACCTCGCTTCCGCCCCGCCGCCAGACAGCACGAGCGGATCTTGGAAATACGCCGACGGCAAACTCGGCTGTGGCCCGGAAGGCGGCGACTGCCGCTTCAACGTGCCCGACGACCACATGATGCAAGGCACGTTCAAACTCGATCCGCAGGCCGTGCTGACCATCACCATGCGGCAGCAGAAGGAAGACCATGCCGGCTATCCGCTCGTCATCAGCCCGAAGACTCAGGAAGCGATCATCAGCCGCGCGGGCAATCGTTTCGGCCGCGGCGTCGAACTCGACGCCTCCAAGCCCATCACGGTGCAGGCCTTCGTGCAGGGGGCGATCCTCGAGTGCTTCATCAACGGCAGGGAAGCGTTCACGTGCCGGGCGTATGACCACTCCACGGGCGGCTTGAGCTTCGCCGTCGCCGGCGGGCAGATGACGATTCTCGACCTCGCCGTGAAAACGCTGCCCAGGACGACGCAGTAGCCGCCGCAGGGGCGCATTCAGTCGCCGGCGATCTCGATGTCGAACGTGTTCCTGCCGGGCTTCACCGTGAAGGAAAAGTTTTTCTTCAATCCCTGCGGTGACATGAGTTCCGCGTTGGGGTCGGTGTTGTCCATGAAGCTCTCCGACAGCGGGACGAATTGCTCGCCCACCATCCAGCCAGGAGCAGGGTAGCGATGGTCGACAGCCGGAGGGGGGATCAACCACTTCACATAAACTGCGACATGAGCGGGAGAGGTGTTCGAGCCTATCATCGCTGGACGACAGCGGCATGAATTCAAGGGGACAACCGTCTCCCTCCTTGTTCCGCGACCGGAATCGCCGCGGCCGGCGTGGCGGGGCTGGCCGCGGCCGGGAGCACGGCCGTGAACCGGGCGCTCGCCCGGCGGCGGATCGCGCAGCTCGAGCGCGAGCAGGAGCGGCAGCGCGACCGGGCCCGGATCGCCCGCGACATCCACGACAGCCTGGGCACGGGCCTCGCCCACATGGCGATGATGAGCGATCTCATGCGGCGCAGGTCCCGCGACGAAGAGCGGGCGGATGCCACGGGGCTGCCGCGCCTCGACGATGCGCTCGACGACATGTATCGCAGCGCCCAGAGCCTGACGCGGGCCGTGGATGAGATCGTGTGGGCGGTGAATCCGGCCAACGACACGCTCCCACGGCTGTTCACGTTTCTGGCGCACGACGTGGAAGACATGGCCCGCGGGGGCGGCCTGGAGCTCTCGATCCACGTCGACGACGACGTGCCCGAGGTCGCGCTGCCCGCCTCCACGCGGCACCACCTCTGTATGCTCGTGCGGGAGGCGGTGGCCAACGTGCTCAAGCACGCCCATGCCCAGGTGCTCGATGTGTCGCTCCGCCATCGTGCGGGCGCGGTTGAAGTCAACATCGCCGACGATGGCGTCGGCTTCGACCTTGCCACGCGAACGCTCGACGGCCACGATGGCCTCGCCAACATGCAGGCCCGCGTGGACGAGCTCGGCGGCGCGCTCTCGATCGATTCGGCGCCCGGCCGGGGCACCCGCGTGGCCGTGCACGTGCCGCTGAATGCGTCCGCCCCCCTGCCCTCCGCCCGGCCGCGGCTGCGGCTGCGGAGGCCCGACGAACCCGATCACGACGCCCGGAGGACCGGATGACCACGAAGACCGCCAGAATCGATCGCGACACGATCCGCATCGCCCTCGTGGAGGACGACTCCCGCACGCTCGCGAACCTCAAGCGGATGCTCGCCACCGACGACCACTGCCTCTGCGTGGGCGGCTTCCGCGGCGTGGAGGAGGCGATCGATGCGATCCCCCAACTACGGCCGAAAGTCGTGCTCGTCGACGTGAACCTCCCCGATGGCACGGGCGTGGACGTGGTGCGGGAGCTCGCGCCGATGCTGCCCGATACGGAGTTCGTGATGCTCACGATCTATCAGGATGGCGACATCCTCTTCGACGCCCTCTCGGCCGGGGCCCACGGCTACCTGATCAAGCCCGTCCGCACCGAGCAGCTCCTAGCCGCGATCCGCGACGTACTCGAAGGGGGCGCGCCGATGTCGAACGTGGTGGCCCGGAAGATCGTGCGGTCGTTCGAGGCCGATCGGTCGCTGCCGCCTCCCGAGCCGCTCGGTCCGCGGGAGCGCCAGGTGCTCGAATTGCTCGCCGCCGGAGCGATGTACAAGCAGGTGGCGAAGAGGCTCGACATCAGCATGAACACGGTGCTGACATACGTCCGCCGGATCTACAAGAAGCTCCACGTCAACTCCCGCCACGCCGCCGTGGAGCGGTTCAAGAAGATGCGGTAGCGGTGCCGCTTCTCAGGGCCGTGTTTGCGACCGACTGGAACCGGAGCCCGGGGTTGGCCCCAGGCGCGGGCTCACCGGCTCAGCGCGCGGCTGACGTCCGCCGGCAGGGCAGTCACGAGGCCTGGATGGGCCTCGACGAGGCGGGCGATGTCGCCCAAGTCCTTGATCGCCTTGCTCGGCCGCCGCTCCGGCGTTCGCCAGGCCTTGATCTTTCCGGCGAGCGTGTCTTCGAGCGTGGCCACGCGGAGCAGGATGCCGTGCACATCGGCCGGCACCGACCGGCCGGGAAACTCGCGGTAAAAGTCCTCGATGCTCAGCTGCAGGCTCACCTGCGAGCGGCCGACGAAGTTCACCGACCATTCATGACGCTCGGCCCTGAAGCCAGCCGCTTCGAGCGTTGCCACGGCCCGCTCGACCTCGTCGACCGCCACCACGAAATCGACGTCGCGGGTCACCATCGGCTCGGCCGCCCAGTGATTCACGGCGATGCCCCCGATGGCGCACCAGTGCAGTTCGGCGCGCTCGAGCGCATCGACCATCCGCATGACGTCGTCGGCGCCGCCCGCCGTCTGCCAATCATAAAATTGTCGGCCTGTCATATCGCGAATTGTAGCCTCGAGACGCCCTGCGCGGTTCAGCGCCTCGGCGCTCCGGCGGCCCCGGCTTGTGATCCGAACACCGCCCGGACGGCTTCGAGGTAGGCCGTGCCGTGGACCGTGTCGGGCTCGAGATAGCTCCCCTCGGTCCACTCGTTCCAGCAGTTGATCGTGACCACCCGCGGGCCGGCGGGGTCGGCGAGCAGCCGCCGCTTCGTGAGCGCGAGCGCCTGCTGGAACCGGGCCGGCGTGTTGCCGCTGATCGTGTTCATGAAGGGATAGCCCGAGTTGTCGAAGACATCGTCTTGGTGGGCCCGGGGGCTCGAGTCCCAGCCCATCGTCACGTTCGGGAAGAAGGGCACGTCGAACCGCCGCTCGGCCTCGCCCCAATACCAGAGGTAGCCGTCGCGGACGATGTCGTAGTCGGTCTCCTGCTTCGGCAGCGGCACATGGTGGATCCAGACGTAGCTCGTCACCGAGTCGAAGCCGAGGTCCTTCACAAGCGTCGCCGGATCGACCGCCGCCTGCTCGCCGGGGAGGATCGGCCGCCCCCACACCACCGCATTGACGTGCACGCCCGGAATCCCGGCGGCCACGGCCTTCGCCCGCAGGCCGTCGAGCGCCGCCCGCGTGGCGGCCACGCTGCCGAAGCTCTCGACGAGCTTCTGGAGGTCGTAGACCGAGAAGTAGGGCTTGCCGTCGATCCGCCAATACGATGGGTGCGCGAAATACCGGCTCACGAGCAGGTCGCCGATCTTCGCGAACGTCTCGGGCGTGACCTTGCCGGGATAGAGCAGCCGCTGCAGCCCGTCGTGCCGGGCGGGATGGATGTCGATCCAGTCGTGGTTGGCCCACATGAAGGCAAACTTGAGGCGACTGTTGTTCTTCGCTTTCAGGAAGCCGTCGTCGATCGGCTGCTCTAGGAAAGGGCCGTCGTCGTAGTAGTACCAATCGAAGATAAAGGCATCGAGGCCGTGGTCGGCCGCGGCGTCGATCTTGCGGGCCATCTCTTCCGGCTGCGATTCGTCGGCGTGGCCCCAGAGCGGCACGCGCGGCTGCACTTGCCCCGCGAACCGCGGCCGGGCCTGCTTTACGAGCTCCCACTCCGACCAGCCCTTCCCCTTCTGCCGCTCGTTGCGGGCGTCGTCGGGATGGTAGTTGCCGAAGTAGTAGCAGGCCACGAACACGTCGTCGTTCGATGGCGCACTCGGGGCGGCGGCTCCTGTCGCTGCAGCGGCCGGCGTGAACCGGATCGCGACGTCGTCGAGCCCGGGGGCGCTGGCGGCCGCCTGGAACACGGCCGTGAGCGGCGTGCCCGCGGGCACACCCTTGGCGACGAGCACATGCCGCTCGCCCGGCTCGTAGCGGCTGACGGCGAGCGGGCGGAAGGTGTCGTCTACAAGCGCGGCCTCGAGGACCACGTCCGGCTTCCACGGCGCCGACACGCTGAACTCGAGCTCCACGTCACCCGCTGCGGCGGTCGTGCCCACGTACTGCCGCAGGAGGCCGAGGCCCTCCACGTTGCCGGTGGGCGCGGCCGTGCCGACCGTCTCGTGCACTGCGAAGGCACCGCCGCTGGCGGTCCAGCCCACTGGCACGCCGCCGAGCCAGCCATCGCTGCCGCGCGTGAGCCCGGTGGTGTCGGCGAAGTCGCCGTTGACGATGCAGAGCGGTCCGGCCGTGCCCGCTACCTCGGCCGGCGTCACCGCCGCCTGCCACGCGCTGGCCACGAGCGCTGTCATAAACACGAGCCGCCACCAGCCTTGCTGATCCATCATCGCCTCCTCTTGCCACGACGCCTAAACCCGAGGCGCGTAGCCTCCCATGGTACGATCCGGCGATGATCGCACGCAGCCCTTTTTCCATCAGTGTCGGCATCGGCGTCGTCGCTGGTCTCGCCACCTGCCTGCTTTCCCTTTCCGGTAGAGGCGACCAGCCGGCCCGCGTCGAAGTGGCTGCATATTACTTCCCCAACTGGGGCCCCGTGGCGACTTCGGAATGGGGGCTCATCAAGTGGGCCAAGCCGCAGTTCGAAGGGCACCTCCAGCCGAAGGTTCCCGCCTGGGGCTATGAAAACGAGAACGATCCGGCCGTGATGGCCCGCAAGATCGAGACGGCCGCCACCCACGGGATCGATGCCTTCATCTTTGATTGGTACTTCTTCGATCCGCAGCCAGAAGCGAGCGCCGACAACGCCCCGGCCTATACACCCTGGGATGGGCAAAAATATCTATCACGGGCGCTCGAGAGCGGTTTTCTGAAGGCCCCGAACAACGACTGCCTCCGGTTCGCGGTCATGTGGTGCAACCACGACGTGGGCCCGGCGAAGGGGGCCGTGACGCCAGCCACGTTTGATGCGCTCACGAGCTACGTCGTCGACACCTACTTCCGGCATCCCTCCGCCTGGAAAATCGACGGCAAGCCATATTTCTCGATCTATGAGACGAGAAAATTCCTGGAGACGTTCGGCAAAGACCTCGACGCAGCCGCCGCCGCGCTGGCTCGCTTCCGCGAGAAGGCGAAGGCCGCAGGCTTTCCCGGCCTGCATCTCAACGCCGTGCTCTGGGGCCTGCCGAGGCAATCCGCCGACGACGTGATCCAGCGGTTGGGGTTTGACAGCACCACGTCGTATGTCTGGATTCATCACAACGTCCTTCCCGATTTCCCCGCCACCGACTACGGCAAGGCGGCCACGGCCTATTTTCACGCGGTGAAAAACGGCGGCGGCCACAACGGCCTCGATCGGCGGGCGGCGACGTTGCCCGTGCCCTACCATCCGAATGTGTCGATGGGCTGGGACTCGTCGCCGCGCTGCCGCAACGCCCCCGACTGGGCCAGCCGTCGCGACTATCCCTTCGGCGCGGTGATCGTCAACAACACGCCCGCGGCGTTTCGCGGTGCGCTCGAGCGCGGCAAGGCGCTCGCCGCGGCCAATCCGCCAGGCCACCGGATCCTCACGCTCAACTCCTGGAACGAATGGGGCGAGGGCAGTTACCTCGAGCCCGACACGACCACCGGCATGGGCTACCTCGAGGCGGTCCGCGACGTGTTCGGCCAGCGGCCGTGAGGGCCGCACGGCCGGCGTCAGGCGAGGTCGAGCGGCGTGTCGGCGTCGCCGAACCGGGACACCTTCAGCCCCATCCGCTGCATCGCCGCCAGGTGCAGCCTGCAAAGTCGGCGATCCTCCTGGCCGCGGAGATCGTGCACGCGGCCGCCGCGGATCGTGCCGCCGCCGCCGCCGGCGAGGACGATCGGCAGCTCCTTGCCGTCGTGGGCATTGCCGTCCATGAGGCTCGAGCAGAAGAGCACCATCGAGTTGTCGAGAAGCGTCCGCTCCCCCTCGACCGTCGCGTCCATCTTCGCGAGCAGGCGGGCGAGCAGCTCGATATGGTATTGGTTGACCCGCTGATACTGCTCGAGCCGACGGGCGTCATTGGCATGGTGGCTGAGCTCGTGCTGGCCCCCCTCGATGCCGCCCAAGAACCCGAAGTTCATGTTCGAGAGGTCGTTGTTGAGCATCAGCGTGGCCACGCGGGTTCGATCCATCTGAAAGCCGAGCAGGAGGATGTCGCACATCAGCTCCAGGTGCGTGCGGGCCTCGGGCGGAATGCCGGGGCCGGGCCGCTCGAACGTGGGCGCGGTGACGACGGGCCGCCAGCCGTGGCCGTTGGTCTCGCGGTTGCTCGCCTCGGCCGACTGCGCAATCCGCTGCTCGAGCTCGCGGACGCTCGTGAGATATTCGTCGAGCTTCATCCGGTCGCGATGGCTGAGCCGGCCGCGAAGGCCCGTCGCCTCGTCGGCCACGAGGTCGAGCACGCTCGCGTCGGCCCGCCGCCGGCTGCCGTCGTCGAACAGGAGATCGAAGGCCTGCCGCGGCACGATCTCCTTCGGCGCCGGCGTGGTGGGGCTGCTCCAGGAGACGTAGTTGGAGTAGAGCTGCGTGAAGCCCGAATCGGTGCTGTAGCCCGGGCCCTCCGTGCCGAGCACGATGCTCGGGAGCGGCGTCGCGCGGCCCACGGCCTGGGCCATGAGCTGGTCGACCGAGGTGCCCACCTCCACGTCGGTGGTGGTGCGCTTCACCTCCAGGCCGCAGAGGACGTTCATCTTGTCGTAGTGGCCGTTGCGATTCGGGGCCGTGGTGGGGTTCCAGAGCCCGTGGAACACGTTCACCTTGGCTGCGTGCGGGGCGAGCGGCGCGAGCGTCTTCGCAAACTCGATGCCGCCGGGCCCCATCGTCGCGCCCCAGTGGTGGATGTTCACGCCGTTGCCCATGAAAAGCGCCGCAAACCGCACCGGCGGGCCAGCGGCCTCCGTCGCCCCGGCGAGCGACTCGAGCCAGGGCAGGCCGACGATCGCCCCCGCGCCGCGGAGAAAGCGGCGCCGGCTCAGAGCGGCGGGTGAAGTGGGGCGGGCGTGCATGGTTGGGGACCGGGCAGCGACCTCCATTATAGAATCGGTTAATACGACGGGCTGGCATCAGGTGCCCGGGGCGGGGTCGTCGCGGCGGTTTTGAAACTGGCGGCTGTGCACGACTCCGAGCACGGCGGCGGAAATACCCGCATCTTCAGCCAGGATCCGGCCGCGGAGGTCTTCCAGGAGCGGGAGATCGGTGGGGAGGGTCTCGCGGCCGAGGGCGTAGCCCAAGAGCTTGCGGCAGAACTGCAGCGTGACGAGGTCACGGCTGCGGGCGAGGTAGTCACGCAGGCCGTCGAAGCCTGCGAACGTGGTGCCGTCGGCAAGCGTGGCGACGAGATCGACCGGGGCCCCCGTGTCGTCGAGCTCGCGGCGCCGGCCGAGCACGTCGAATCCCTCGAGCGCGAAGCCGAGCGGATCGATGCGGTCGTGGCAGACGGCGCAGGCCGCGTTCGCGCGGTGCGCCTGCAGCCGGGCGCGAAGACCGAGGCCGGCGGCGGGAGACTCGTCGAGCGGCGGGATGTTTGGCGGGGGCGGCGGCGTGGGCGTGCCGAGCACGGCGGAGAGCACCCAGTTGCCGCGGAGCACCGGGCTCGTGCGCCGCGGATACGACGTGGAGGCGAGCACGGCTCCCATCCCGAGCAGGCCACCGCGGCCATACGCCGCCACATCGACGCGGCGAAATTCCGGCCCGACCACGCCGGGGATTCCATAGTGCGTGGCGAGCCGCTCGTTGAGAAACGTGTGGCCGGCGGTGAAGATCTCGCGGAGCGGACGGTCGGTGCGGATCATGTCGGCGACAAACGCCACGGCCTCGCGCTCCATGTCGGCCTGCAGGTCGGGCGAAAGCTCCGGATACTTCTCGCGATCAGGCGGCGCCTTCGTGGCAAAGCCACGAAACCGCAGCCACTGCGCCGCAAACTCCCGGGCCAGCGCCTCGGCCTTCGGGTCGGCGAGCATCCGCTTCACCTCGGCCGTGAGCCGCTCGGGCCGGAGCAGGCTGCCGTCGGCCGCCGCCTGTCGAAGCTGCTCGTCGGGCAGCGACGACCAGAGGAAGTAACTCAGCCGCGCGGCCAGCTCATGGGCCGCCACGCGCTGCTCGCCGGGCCGCTGCTCCTCGACGCGAAACAAAAACCGCGGCGCGGAAAGAATAGCCACGACGGCCTCGCGGGCGGCCTGCTCCCGGCCCCCCTCCGTGCCCGCGACCGTGGCCGCCTCGAGCCCCGTCTTGTAGATCGCGTGCAGCCGCGTGCGTTCGTCGTCGGTGAGCGGCCCGCGCCAGGCCCGCGCGGCGAAGGCGTCGAGATGGGCGAGGAGCCGGTTGTCCCAGTCGGCGGCGAGCTCGGGCCACGGCTTGGGCTGGCGCGTCGTGTTCCAGTCGATCATCAGGGCCGCGTGGCGGCCGCGCTCGACCTCCGGCACGAGCGCGAGAAGTTGCTCGTCGGAGAGCCAGTAGACGCGCGGATTTTTGCTGATACCGTGCAGGTTCTGCGTAATGCCGAGGAGCCGCAAGTCGCGCGTGGCGGGAAAGGCCTGCCGCATGAGCTCGAACTCGTGCATCGCCTTGCCGGCCTTGGCGCCGTGCCGCGGCCACACGGTGAACGCATCGGCATACACGCCGTCTGGTCGGAGTGCGTCGTTGGTCGTAGCCATCCATTGGGCAGTGGCCTTCGGAAGGTCCGGGTCTTCCAGGTCGATGCGGCCCTGCCCTCCGAACTTCGTGGCTCCGGCCGGCAGCGGGAGCGTGATCTTCTCCGGGGCCACCGCCACGATCTCCCGCGGATCGGCGGCCCGGCCACGGGGATGCTTGCCGAACCGCTCGAGCACGGCCAGCACGGCGTCAAGATCGCGGGCCAGGGCGGCGTCGGGCTCCGTACCGGCCGGCCGCGCCGCGGTCGCCTGCTCGAGCTCCTGCCGCCGCACCGTAAGCCAGTCGTAATACCCGTGCTGTTGGTCGCCCACCGTGACTTTGCAGTCGAAGAGTCGGACGACGTCGCCTTCGTTGCCGTCGGCGGCATCGCCAACGAGCACGTGCACGTGGGTTCGGCCGGAAACATCTGCGTAGAGCGGATACGGATGGAGGGCGTCGACGTCCTGCTGGGATCGCTGCGTCGTCTCCGGGAAGCGCTCGGGGATCACCGTGTACCACGACGTGCGCTCGGCATCGATCGCCTTCGTGCCTGCCGTCACAGCTTCGGGCACGGCCTGCGGCGAGGCCGGATCGGGGGGCGGCAGGGCGCGCCAGGCGAGCCGTGTGAGATCGAGATAGCGCGAGGCGGGCTCGTCGGCCTGGAGAAACGCCCACCAGTTGGCGAGGTAGGGCCGCGACAGGCCCGCCGTATCGGCGAGCGCGTCGAGCGAGGTGGCGCCCGTGAGATCGCGGTGGCGGTGCTTCCAGCAGGCGAGGAGATACTCGGCCTCACGGAGGTCGTCGCCGTCGAGGGGCACATGCGGCGTGGCCGCCTTCTGATACCAGACATAGATCGCCTGCTGGGCCTGGTCGCGGAGCTGCTCCGGCCCGCGATGGCCCACCCGCTGTGGATGGAACACGATCCCGGTGCCGGGGAGGATCGAAGCATGGTCGGCGAGCGACCGGGCAGCGGTGAGATAGCGGTCGAACTGCCGGGGGCTCACGAAGAGCACGTCGCCGGTATTGGAAAAGCCCTCACCGCCGCCGCCGTCGGGGTCGAACTCACGGGCCAGGCCGAAGTCGATGCCCGTAAGGTCGCGGACCGTCGCGTCATACTCCGCGTTCGTCAGCCGCCTGAGCGTGACGAGGCCGGGGTCGCCGGCATGCGCCTCCACGGCCAACCGCATCCGGGGCGAGATCCAGCCGCAGAGCACCTCGCGCTCGCCGGCGGCGAGCGGCTCGGCCTCCTTCGGCGGCATCCGGCCCGCCTCCAGAACCTCGCGGACCTTTCGCCAGGCCTTGAAGTCCTTGGCCACGTCGGCCGCTGCTGTGAGCGCCGCAAGGTCGATGCCCCCCTGCACCTCGTCGCCGGAGTGGCAGTCGAGGCAGCGGGCCCGCACGATCTCGAGCGGGGTTTCGTCGGCACGGCCGACGCAGGCCAGCGCGACCACGATCACCGTCGCGACGTACGGGAAAGCGTGGTGGTTGCGGGGCTTTGCCATGCCGACATCGATTGTAGTCGGGCTGGAATCGCACAGCCATGAAACTCTCGATACTCGTGAACCCGTTCACGGAGCGAAACTTACAACTCGCGGCCCAGGTCGGAGCGGAGGAGATCGTGCTCTCCTACCCCGGGCCCGGCCTGCAGCCGCTGCTCGATGCCCGACGGATGGTCGAGGCCTGCGACTGGTCTGGCACCGGCTGAACACTCGACGACTGGCTCAGAAGATGCCCAGGGCCTCGAGCGAGTAGCGGACGATCAGGCCGGCGACCACCACGCTCACCATGCTCATGAGCTTCACGAGGATGTTGAGACTCGGGCCGCTCGTGTCCTTGAAGGGATCGCCCACGGTGTCGCCCACGACGGCAGCCTTGTGGGCTTCGGTGCCCTTGCCGCCGTGCACGCCGCTCTCGATGTGCTTCTTGGCGTTGTCCCAGGCGCCGCCCGCGTTGGCCATGAAGACGGCCACGCAGAAACCGGTGGTCAGGCCGCCCACGAGCAGCCCCATCACGCCGCCGACGCCGAGCAGGAGGCCCGTGACGATCGGCACCAGGAGCGCGAGCGTCGAGGGCAGGATCATCTCCTTCTGGGCCGCCTTGGTGCTGATCTCGACGGGGGCGGCGTAATCGGGCATCTCGGTGCCCTGCATGATGCCCGGCTTCTCGCGGAACTGCCGGCGGACCTCCTCCACCATGCCCTTCGCAGCCCGGCCCACGGCCTTCATCGTCAGGGCACAGAACACGAACGTGCTCATCGCGCCGATGAAGAGCCCCACGAGCACCTTCGGGTTCATGAGGGTCACATCGTAATGCCGCATATAGTCGGCCATCCGGGCCCGCTTCACCGCCACGATCCGGCCGGCGCTCTCGAGCTCTTCGAGCGCGGCGCCGGCGGGGGCATTCTCCACGAGCATGCGGCTGCCGAGCGTCGCAAAGTCGGGGATCGCCTTCTTGTCGAGCACCATCCAGGTGGTGTTCTTCTCCGGCTCGGTGCCGAGTTGCACGGCGACGCCGTTGGCAAGCTTGACCCACTGGCCGGCCGTGAGCTGCGTCCGCTTGCCGCCCACGTTGAGGTATTGGTCCGGCGTGCCCTCGATGTTCTCGGCAACCGCCTGGCCCCAGCGATCGAAGCCGATTCGAACTTCCTCGATGTAGGCGGCGAGCAGGGCGAGGGCCGTCAGGGCGGCCGAGCCGATCGCGAAGCCCTTGCCGGTTGCGGCCGTGGTGTTGCCGAGCGCGTCGAGGGCGTCGGTCCGCTCACGGACCACCTCGGCGAGGCCGGCCATCTGCGCGTTGCCGCCGGCGTTGTCGGCGATCGGGCCATACGCGTCGGTGGCCAGCGTGATGCCGAGCGTCGAGAGCATGCCCACGGCGGCGATGCCCACGCCATAGAGGCCGAGCGCGAAGGCGTTGGGATCGGAGAAGTCGAAGCGGTTCGCGAAGCCGAACGAGAGCAGCGTGGCCACGCCGGTGATCAGCACCGGAGCCCACGTCGAGAGCATGCCCTCGGCGATGCCGCCAATGATGATCGTGGCCGGGCCGGTGAGCGCCTGGTCGGCGAGCAGTTTGGTCGGTTCATACTCGTTGCTCGTGGAGTATTCCGTCCACTTGCCGATGAGCCAGCCGGCCACGAGGCCGACGATGACCGAGATCGCGACGCCGAGGTGGCTCCAGCCCATCAGGAGAAACGTGACCACGAAGGTCGCGCCGATGATGGCGAGCGTCGAGAAATTGATCCCGGCGCCCAGTGCGGCCAGCAGCGCCTTCTGCGAGGAGTCTTCCTTGGTGCGCACCTGCCAGATGCCCCAGATCGAGAGCAGCGTGCCCACCGCAGCGATCGCCATTGGCAGGAACAGCGCTGCCATCTGCATGCGGTAATCGCCCGGGAAGGCGGCCACACCGAGGGCCGCCGTGGCGAGGATGCTGCCGCAGTAGCTCTCGTAGAGGTCGGCGCCCATGCCGGCCACGTCGCCGACGTTGTCGCCCACGTTGTCGGCGATCGTGGCGGGATTGCGGGCGTCGTCCTCGGGGATGCCGTGCTCGACCTTGCCGACGAGGTCGGCGCCGACGTCGGCCGCCTTCGTGAAGATGCCGCCGCCCACGCGGGCGAAGAGGGCCTGGGAGCTCGCGCCCATGCCGAAGCAGAGCATCGTCACCGTGATCTCCTCGAGGGAGAGCGGCTTGAAGCCGAACATCGGCACGAGCCAATAGAGGATCGCGAACCAGAGCATGATGTCGAGCAGGCCGAGCCCCACGACCGTGAGGCCCATGACGGCGCCCGAGCGGAAGGCCACCTGCAGCCCCTCGTTGAGCGACCGCTCCGCGCCCGCGGCCGTGCGGTTGCTCGCCAGCGTCGCAGTCTTCATGCCGAACCAGCCGGCGAGACCCGAGAAGAGGCCGCCCGAGAGAAACGCGAACGGCACCCACGGGCTCTGCACCTTCAGCGCGAACGAGAGGATCAAGAGCAGGAGGAAGATGACGAGAAAAAACCCGGCCACCACCTTGTATTGCTGCTTGAGATAGGCGTCGGCACCGGTCCGCACGTAGCCGGCGATGTCGATCATCTTCTGCGAGCCTGCCGGCTGCGCTTCCATCCACTTGAAGAACTGCCAGGCCTGCACCAGCGCAAGCACCGCGCCACCCAGCCCCACGAGCCACCAGAAACCGTAGGCACCAAAGAACCAGACCGCCTCGGGGGCGGCGGCTTCTTCGGCGGCCCACGCGGTGCTCGCGGCGAGAATGAAAAGGGCTGCAAAAACGACGGCGGCGATACGGGCGATCTTCACGATTCAGGGACTCCGGCATGGGGTGAGCGGAGAAGCGGAGCCTCCCAAAGAAGCCCCGCGGGAGTGCGAATGCTAAGCCCGCGGAAATTGGGCTGTCAAACCTCCGTGGCGATTCCCCGCAGCCGATCGCCATTCAGGCCGCTGACGGAAATCTGCCAGCGGCAAGGGCGGCCGCATCAGCCGACGACGACGGGCATTTTGCCGATCGAGTGATAGGTGAAGCCCCGGGCCCGCATCTCGGAGGGAACGTAGAGGTTGCGGCCGTCGAAGATCGTCCGCGACTTCATCCGGCGGGCGATCTCGTCGAAGTCGGGCCTCCGGAAATCCCCCCACTCGGTGACGATCGCCAGGCAGTCGGCGGCGTCGAGGGCGTCCATCGGTCGCGCCGCATAGGTGAGCCGATCGCCATAGTGGGCCCGCACGTTCTCCATGGCCTCCGGATCGAAGACGGTCACACTCGCGCCGCCGGCCAAGAGCCGCTCGATGAGGTCGATCGCGGGGGCGTCGCGGATGTCGTCGGTCCGCGGCTTGAAGGCGAGCCCCCAGACGGCGATCTTCCGGCCGCGAAGATCGCCACCGAAATGGGCGGCGATCTTCGCGCCGAGGACGTGTTTCTGGGCGAGATTGGTCTCATGCACGGCGGCGAGCACCCGCGGCACGACTCCCTTGTCGCGGGCCATCGCGGCGAGCGCCTGCACGTCCTTCGGGAAACAACTGCCGCCATAGCCCACGCCCGGGAAGAGAAAGGCGAAGCCGATCCGGCTGTCGTGGCCGATGCCGCGGCGCACGTCGTCGATGTCGGCCTCCATCCGTTCGCACAGGTTGGCCACCTCGTTGATGAAACTGATCTTCGTCGCCAAGAGCGCGTTGGCGACATACTTCGTCATCTCGGAGCTTTCGGGCGACATGGCGAGGAACGGGTTTTCCGTCCGCAGAAACGGGAGATAGAGGCTCCGCAGCACCTCGACCACCTCCGGGCTCCGCGCCCCCACCACCACCCGATCGGGCTTCTGGAAATCCTCGATCGCGGCACCCTCCTTGAGAAACTCGGGGTTGCTCGCGACGCGGCAGGCTCGGCCCGTCCGCTCGAGCAGGCGATTTTCAATTCCCGCACAGGTGCCGACCGGCACGGTGCTCTTCGTCACGACCACGGCCTGCGGATGGAGGTGGGGAGCGATCGAGTCGACCACCTTCCAGAGGGCTGAAAGGTCGGCCGAGCCGTCCGCCGCCGGCGGTGTGCCCACCGCCAGGAAGACGACCTCCGCATCGCGGATGGCCGCCGGCGCATCGGTGGTGAATCGCAACCGCCCTGCGGCGGCATTGCGTTCCACCATCTCCTCGAGGCCCGGCTCATAGATCGGGATCTCGCCACGATTGAGCCGGGCGATCTTGTCGGCGTTGATGTCGAGGCAGGTGACCGTGTTGCCGCTGTCGGCAA
>CAZDTC010000006.1:0-25810 GCA_964508125.1 uncultured Candidatus Kuenenia sp. | reverse complement strand
GTTGTGCCGGTCGAACTGCCGCACCATCTGCAGTTTGAGCGCGGTCTTGCCGGATCCCTTCTCCCCAAACACGATCGACGTGCTCGGGTCGGCAGGGTCGCCGTAGATCTTGTCCCAGGCCGGGTGGAACGTCGTCTCCAGGCAGGTGCGCTTGAAGACTGTGTCGTTCTGCGCGTCTTCTTCGGCGAACGGATTGCCCGCGATCCCGTGATGCTCGAGGAATTCCTGAATCTTCATGGGGCGGTGTTCATCCGTCGTGCGCCGTCCTCAGTTGGCCGCGGCCACGAGCCCCTCGACCATCTTGCGGAATCCGTCGGCGTGCTTCGCCACGGTGGCGCCCGGGCCGTAGAACTTGAGGAAGTAACTGCCGCGGCCCGGCGTCTCCACGATCGCGGCGAGCATCCGGTAGTCGGGCCGCTCCACAGCCTGGCCGCCCGCGAACGGTCCGCCAGGCATGTCCTTGTAGGTGCCTGCCACGTCGACGAGCGTGACGGTGCAGCCGGCCAGCTTGAGCGTTTTCGACGTGGCCTTGTCCTTCGTGGCGCTGCCGTCGGGCTGGCTGAACTGGCCGTACCAACGGTCGACGTTGGCCTGCACGGTGCCGCCGGCCCCCATCACGGTCATCCGCCCGGCCGCAGGCGCACCCTCCGACGGGATCGCGAACTCGGTTTCCACGATCCCCGACTTCGGCTGCACGCGCTTCCAGCCCGCCGGCGCCTCGAGCGAGAAGGCCCCGTCGGCGATCGTGAACGCCCGGGCTTCGTCGGTGGCCACGGCCTGGGCCCCGATCTCTCCCGAGAAGGCGAACTGGGCGATCACGCACAGGGCAATCGATGGGCAACGACGCATGAGACAACTCCGGAGGGCGGTGAAAAACCCGGGCGAACCGGACCCTGGGAGTCTACACGATCGCCGGCGGGGTCGGAGTTCAGCCCACTTCTTCCGGCAGCATTTCCGGCAGCGGTTGGAGCGTGGCCATTTCGGCCAGGCCGGCCTTCGCCATCTCGCGGCCGGTGACGTAGCGGTGGGTCTTGATCCACTGGCTGATCAGGTCTGTCGCCGATCCGAACAGATCCCCGAGCAGCACGTCCATGTCTCGCTCGAGTTCGGCAAAGTGCCGCGACCACTCGGCCGCCTCGGTGATCCCGATGTGCTCCTCGCTCTGCCACTTCATCGGATGGAAGAGAAACACGCTGTAGGGCGTGACGATCCGCCGCGTGCAGGTGGCGAACGGCCACAACGCGGCCGACGAACACTCGCCGGTGACGATCCCGGTGGCCCGGATGCCACGCAGCCGCATGAGCGTGACGAGCGACATCGCGCAGTAGGGGCTGCCGCCGGGCGAGTCGAAAAAGATCGTGCATTCGCCCCCCGGCTCGATGCCGAGCAGGCGATCGGTCATGTCGGCCTCGTTGTCGGTGAGATCGCCGACGATGGCGATCTCGACCGGACCGCGCCGTTCTTCCTGTCCAGGCTCTGGCTGCGGCTTATCCTGACGTGCCATGATGATTACCAGCGTAAATTGGCCTCCCTGAAACGGCAAGTTCGATTTGGGAACACATGGGCATCGTGGCATTCTGCCCCCACGGGCACCGGATCAACGTGAAGGATTCCTTCGCCGGCCGGAAAGGCCTCTGCCCGACCTGCGGGGCGAAGTTTCGGATTCCCGCCGCCGAGGGTGCCGGGCCGCCGGCCGCGCACGGGCTCCCGACCGCCCGCCTCCTCGACGTGGCCGCGGACGTGGTAGCCACGCTCCCGCGCGTCCTGCCGGTCGAGGCGGCTCGGCCCGCGGCGGAACCGGCGTTCGAGCCACCCGCCGCGCCGCTCGCCCCCCCGCCACCCATGCTGCACCCCGTGCTCGCCGAGCGGCCGGACCTCGAATGGTGCATCGCGTTTCCGGGGGGTGAGCCGACGGAGCCGTTGTCGGCTGCGTCGATGCAGGCATGGCTCGAGTCGGGGCAGGTCACGGGAACCGAAGTCGTGTGGCGCTCCGACTGGCCCGAATGGCGGCCCGCCCGCGACGTCTTCCGCTGACGGTCGCGCGACAGCACTGTGCTACTGGCTCACCCGCGGTAGTCGCCGTGGCAGGAGTCGCACGACTTTTTCAGGGCGCCCACCGCCGTGCGGGCGGCGTCGTAGTCGTTCTTGGCCGCCGCGTCGCGGGCCTGGATCGCCGCGTCGCGCATCGCCGCGGCGTATCCGCGGTAGGTTTCGTCGTCGTGGTATTCGTAGTCGGGCCGCTGGATCACCTCGCCGATCGCGGCGATCATTTCCGCCTCGTGCAGGAGTTTCTCCGTCTGCTTCGTGAAGTCGTCCTTCGAGGCGACGGCCGCCGCGATGAGCGCGTCGGCCGCCTCGAGCCGTGCCATGAGCGCGGGTCGACCCGCCACCTGGCTCCACTTGAAATCATCCTCGCCCGCGGCGCTCGCTTCGATCGAGCCCCCGTCGAGGAGTGTTCCGAGGTCTGCGACGCGGGCCTTCGCCTCGGCGAACGACTGCGCCGTTCCCACCTTGCAATTCGCTCCCACGCGCGCGAAGAGGTCGCGGGCCTGCTTCGCGTCTTTCTTCCAGCGCACCTCGCCGTCGTGGGCGGCGATCACGGCGAACGTCAGGGCGATCGCGCTGAAGCCGACGCGGGCGTCGTCGTAGCCGCCGCCCTTGAAGTCGGAGGCCGACGCCACGGCCGCGTCCACACGCGCCTTCATGTCTTTGATTTCGTCGGTGAGCGTGTCGGGCGAGACGAGCGCCGACCATGCGAACCCGTCTCCCGAGTCGTCGGGGAATGGCGGCGCGGGGCGTGCGCCGTCCTGATTCCGCAAGTCGCGCCCGGGGGCAAAGTCGGGGCGTTCGCCCTCGAGCGTGGCGAAGGCGTTTTCAAAGAACGCCGTCTCGGTGGCTTTGTCCCAGGTGGCGGGAGGCCGGGCCCGCACGCTTGCGGCCGGCGATCGCCGCTGGGGGGCCGCGGCCGCCTGGATGGCCGAGAGCGCTAATGCGGCGACGAGAAGGATGGCTCGGATCATGTGGCGGGGGGCGGCGCGGTCCGTGGCGGGAGCGGGTCGGACGCCTTCGAGCATACGCGATGCCCCGTCCACGCGGCCTCCAGACCCCTTTTGGGCGATGTTTTTCGCCTTGACCGGGTGGCCCTCTCCCGTCACCTTTCCCGCCCGGCGGCGATGTCCCCGCGGGAATTCGCCGTCTGCACACTTGGAGCCCAGATGCCATGCCAGCGCCCACCCCGCGTTCCACCATGACGCCGACTCCTCGCGTTTGGAAGTTCTGGTTTGCCTGCTTCGCAGCCGGGTGCGGCCTGCTCGCCGTTCCCGGGATCACAGGATGCTCGGCCGGCGGCGCGGAATCGGCTGCTGAGGAGGCGGCGAAGTCGGCGGTCGTGACCTTCCTCGACGCGATCAAGCGGGGCGACGACGCCGCCGCGAGCGGCATGCTCACGAAGGTGGCCCGGGCCAAGACGCAGGAACTCGGGCTCTCGGTCGCGCCGCCGGTGAACCCCACCGCCACCTACTCGATCCGCGAATGTGAGATGGTCGGCGAGGCGGGCGATCTGGTGCACGTCGGCACCACCTGGACCGATACCGATGCCGATGGCTTCGCGAGCACCGATAACGTGGTGTGGGTGGTTCGGCTCGATCCGGAGGGCTGGCGCGTGGTGGGCATGGCGATGCGGATCTTCGACGACCTGCCGCCGCTGCTCCTCGATTTTGAGGATCCGGAAGACATGCTTGCCAAACAGGAGCTGGTCGCGACCGAACTGCAGAAGCGGGCCCAGCAGGCGGCTGCCAAGGAGCCGGCGGGCGCTCGCACCGCACAAGGTGACAAACCCCCCGCGAGATAACGCGCGGCGGGCCACGAGTCGCCAAAAAAACCCGGGCCCCCCTCACGGGAGGCCCGGGTGTTTCAAATCGGCTTCTCCGCTGCCTCAGGGCGGGCGGGGCGGATGAAGCGAGCGATCAGGTGCCGGCTGCCGGAGCGACCGGAGCAGCGGGAGCAACCGGAGCGGCAGCCTCGGTCGGCACGCCTTCCGAGATCACGGCCTCGCCACCGCAGCCGCCGCCAGCGCAACCGCCGGAGACGACCTCGCCGCCGGCAACTTCACCGCCGCCGCACGAGCCACAGCCGCCGGCAACTTCGCCGCCGCCGCAGGAACCGCAGTCGGAAGCAGCCTCGCCGCACGAACCGCACTCGGCGGCCGGAGCAGCAGCCTCGCCATGGCAGCGGGCGGCCTTCTTGGCACGGTGCTTGGCGAGCAGACCGCCGTGGCAACGCTCACGGTGGCGGCCATGGCAGCCGTGGCCGGCAACGGCGCCGGAATCACCGCCCACAAGGGCGATCGCCGCGAGGGCGAAGAACATCGCAACAGCAAATCCGAGAAAACGCTTCATAACTTTCCTCCTGGTTAAGAATCCAACGCGTCAGCACGCGAATGTCGAACCAACCCCCAGCCTGGCGCCTTCCCGGCAACCGGCAGCACTCCCCCGAAAGCGCTGACGGTTGGCGAAAGATTGCCGCCTGGGAAATCTGGGTAAAGAGGCTATCGATTGAGCCGGGGGTGTCAAGCCGCGGCCGCTATGGGGCGAAAAGCGGCTTATGGAGCCGTTTCTGCGGGGGGCGCGGGCGGCGGAATGATTCGCCGCAGCAGCCGCCCGCCGCGGCGCGGGCCGAGCGGTGGTGCGGCCTGCGGGTTCTCGGCGTTCCCGGCGGCACGTTCGGCGCGCCGTTTGGCAACCTCGTCGAGCACGCCCCCCACGAGATCGATGATCGCGTCGGCTGACGGGTTCGCATTGGCACCGGCATCGGTGCCCGGCGGCGCCGGTTCACCGCTCTCAGGCGCGGCCCCAGGGGCTGGCGCCGGGGCGGCGTCGGCCTGCGGCGGCACCCACTTCGGCGCGGGAGCCGGCGACGGCCGCGGCGGGATGGCCTGGCCGCGATTGCGCAGGCGATCGACCAGGTCGGTCACCACGTCGCCCGCGGCGGCGCGGATCGAGCCGTCGAAGTTCACCTTCGGCTCGCCGAGCACTCCGCCCACACCGATCGAGATCGACTTGCCGGCCAGCGCCGCGAGCAGTGGCCGGTCGGCGGGCAGGTCGACCGGCACGGGCAGGGCCAGCTTCAAATCGAGCGAACGATCGTCGAGTCCCACCGAGCCGCTCGATTCGATGTCGAGCCGCTGGCCGGGCTTGGCCAGCGGGATGCCGAACTCGAGCCCCTTGTGCCACACCCGCCGGTTGGCGAGATGAAACTCCACGTTGGAGTCGTCGGCCACGCGGATCGAGCGCGGCAGATCGAGCCGCCCGGGGAGCGAATCGAGGATCCTCGTCGTGAGTGGGCCCGGGCCCACGTCGACCTCATGCATGGAGAGCACGCCCGCGAGGCGGGCCGCCTCCGGCGCGCCCACGGGAAACGTGGCGTTGTCGAGCCGCAGGGAAAACCGCCCGCTCGTGCGCGTGGCATCGGCGAGCACCGGCGCGATGTAGGCGAGCACGCCCTGGGCCACGTTGGCCTCCATCCGCGCCTCGCGCAGGAGTTGCACCTTCTCGATCGTCCACGCGCTCGCGGAGCCGTCGGCCAGCGGGGCGAGGCCGCCCTTGATGTCGGTCGGATCACTGACCCACGGCTCGGCCGCCCACGGGCCCTCGATCCGCGCGACCGCGTCGTCGATCTCGAACCGCATCCGCAGCGGGCTGCGGCGCGGGCCCGCGCCACCGGCGGCGCCCACCCCCTCGTCGGGCAGCATCAGCCCCGTGAGGTTCGACGTGCGGTCGGTGTCGAACACGATGTCGGCCTCGAGCCCTTCGAGGCGAAACCGGCCGAGATCGCCCCCCGACACGAGCATGGCGATCAGGCCGTGGCTGCCCTCGATCCGCTTGATCGCCAGCGGCGGCCGCGCGCCGTTCCGTGGCACGATCCTCACGTCGTCGATGACGATCGGTCCTGACCACCCGATGCGCGCCCTGCCGATCGCGACGTCGGCCTGCAGTCCGGGGACGGCCCGCGCGATGAACCGCGAGATCCGCGCCGGATCGGAGAGCAGCCAGGGCGCCGCGGCGGCCCCGAGAAGCACGAGAGCGAGCGCCGTCCAAAGCGTGGTCCACACGAGCGGGCCGAAGAAGGGCCGCGTCGCAACTGCTGCTTGTGCGGGCTGATTCAACGCCTGGGGGCGGGCGGGGTCGGACATCGTGGTGCTCCCTCGGGTGAAAGCGAAATGTCATGAATCATCTTACCGACGGTCTTCGCGACGGTCTTCGGGCAGGGGCGGCGGGGTGGGTCTTGGCCTGGAGATGCACGACGAGAAAGATGTGGTAAGGTGGGTCAGGTTCGCGGGCGTAGCTCAGTTGGTAGAGCGCTAGCTTCCCAAGCTGGATGTCGAGGGTTCGAGTCCCTTCGCCCGCTTTTCTCCCCGGGGCCGAATCATGGGTGAGGCTCGGAATCGTCCGGCACCCAGTCGGGCATCCAAAGGTTGCTGCGGCATGCCTCGCATCCCCGTCGGTGCGGTGCTCGCCCTGCTGATGTCGATCGCTGCGGCCGGTGCCGAGGACGAAGCCGGCATCCTGCCGCATGCGGTTCCGCGACCGCCCTCGTACGAGTCGCTCGCCACGGGCCCGTTGAGGGTGCGGCTCTTTCCCGGGCAGCAGGCACCTTGCCTGCAGCACTACGTCAATCTCGAAACGCCCTCGTCCGTGGCGAACCTCGTCGCAGCCGTGCAGCGTCATGGCCTGCAGGGCTCCTGGGCCGTCATGAGTACGCCCACGGCGGGATGGCTGGCGCAGCTCGTCGAGACCGGGCGTCCCATGTGTTGCTATTTCGCCATGCAGCCCGTCCTGAACCACGAGAGGCCGCTCCATCCCGCGACGCTCGCCGCGATGGAGGAAGTGGAGAGAACGCATCGCGCCTTCTACACGTTCGGCGTCTGTGAATGGGAGAACACCTTCTTTCGGCACTGGCAGCCGGAGACCGACACGAGCGCCGTCTTCGGGGTGACGCCGGCCGAGCTCGGCTGCATGGATCGCGCCGGGAACCACGCCGTGGTGGCGCGGGCCGCACGCCGCTGGAAGGAGAGCCTCGGAGGCCGAATGATGATGGCCAACGGATACGGGATGCTCAGCCACCTGGCGGAGATCGGTCTCGACGCCGTCGGCGTCGAGACATCCGAGACGATCCCGGCGACGCAGGTCAAACGGGCATTTGCCCGGGGCGCCGCCCGGCAGTTCGGCATTCCCTGGTTCGAGGAGGTCTCCGTGTGGTTCGGCGCGAGCGTCTCGGGTGGCATGCCCGAGGCGACGATCCCGGTCTGGCCCGACACGCCGGTGGGCGGCCAGGCCGGACACTCGGCCAGTCACCTCAGGCGGCACTGGTTCACGGCCTGGTTCAGTGGCGCCAACCACGTGATGCTCGAGGCGTCGCCGCGGGTCTTGTTCGAGGTCCCGTGGACCGGCGAGTTTCCCGCCGACGCGCCGCTCTCGCGGTATGGCCAGGATGCCCGCCTGCTGGCCGAGCTGATGGCCCGCGTCGACATCGGCGTGCCCTACACGCCGTTCGCCGTGCTGGTGGGCAAGCACCATGGCCGATGGAGCGTGTGGGGGAAGCCGTGGGGGCGTCTGGAGGCGACGGCCGGCGACGCGATGACCGAGCGGTTCTTCGATCAAGTGTTTTCCGGGCAGTCGCTGGGGCCGGGCCGGGAGGAACGGTATCTCTGCCCCTCGCCGTACGGCGACACCTTCGACGTGGTGGTCAACGACGCCGATCGGACGTCGTGGCACGGCTACCCGGTCATCCTCGCGGTCGGCGACATCGCCTGGACTCCCGCTGAGGTCCGGTTCCTCCTCGACCATGTCAGGGCCGGCGGGATAGTGGCCCTCAACGAGATCCACTTGGCGGGCTGGGATCGAGAGGCCCTGGGGCTCGCGGCCGAGGGTTTCGCCCCGACCGGAGGAGCACGGGTCGTACTCGCGTCGACTGCCGGCGTCGCCCGCGCGATCCGGCGCGACGTCGGCCGCGGGTGCCTGCTCGTCTGCCGCACGACGCCAGAGGAGGATCAGGGCCGGGAGCAGGCCGTTCCGCAGCAACTGCTCGACGAACTGGCCGACCGATACCTGCCGTTCCGGGTCACGGGCGACGTGCAGACCCTGCTCAACCGCACGCGGGAAGGCTGGACGGTGACGGTGGTCAACAACACGGGGATCACCAAGGATCCGCACGTCGATCGCCCGCCGTCCGTCGATGCGTCGGCGGCCCAGCATGTCATCATTTCCTTCCGCGAGCCCCCCGCGGCCGTGTCGGACCTCGTCACCGGCGCCGCGTTGGCCATGGATGCCGCCGGTGGACGCGTTCTTCGTTTCGTGCTGCCGCCGGGCGAGATGAGGCTCATGGCCGTGAGGGAGTGAGCCCGGCCCGCCGATGCAGCGGCGGGTCATCGCCCGGCGATGCGGCCGTGAGGCGCATCACTCCCGGGGGTTTGCTACACTCCTGTCGCCGCGGGCGTAGTTCGGTTTGGTAGATCGCTGGCTTCCCAGGTTGTTGTCGATGGTTCGAGTCTCGACGCCCGGTTTACAAGCCCGCACTGCCGGCCCTGGCCACTGCGGGCTGCAGAGATGCTCACCATCCGGACACGGGCTGCCGGTTTCATGGACGTCAGCGTCGACATTCGCGAACTGCTCGTCGCCGCCCGCAACGGCGCCCCGGATGCGATCGGGCGGATCTTCGAGGCGGCCCGCGGCCACCTGCTGCAACTCGCCGCCCAGGAATTGCCGGCTGAACTGCGCGCGAAGATCGGCCCCTCCGATCTGGTTCAGGAAACGGCCGTCGACATGCACCGCGACTTCGCGCAGTTCAAGGGCACCACGGCTGAAGAGTGCTTCGCCTGGCTGCGCGGGATCCTGCGACACAACGCCATCGATGCCATCCGCCACTATCGCGAGTCGCTGAAGCGGAATGCCGGCCTCGAGGTCGCCATCGACTCCATGCCGCGGCTCGACAGGCGCGCCCTCGCGGGAGCGATGCGGTCGCCGGACGGTTCCGCCATCCGGCGCGAGGAGGCGGCAACGCTGAATCACGTGATGGCCCGGCTGTCGGCGGATCACCGGCGGGTGCTGGAGCTGCGATACTGGAGCGGCATGTCGTTCGTCGACATGGCTCCGCTGCTCGGCCGCTCTCCCGACGCTGTGAGAAAACTCTGGTATCGCGCGGTCGAGCGACTCCAGGAGGAGTTGGCCGCGGCCGATGCTCGACCCTGAAGCCACGCAGGCAAGGCGATGCCAGTGCCCCCGCCCGACCCGCGAGCCGATGATCCGGCCCCTAACCAGGCGGTGACCCGGGCCGCCGCCCTTGACGACTGCCTCGCCGGATTCGAGCCGGCGACGCCGGCATGCGACGATCCGTCGACCCATCCCGACGCCTGCGTTCCGGTCGACCTGCTCGACACGATCCTGCTGTTGCGGCAAGCGGCGGCGGCTCACGGTGCCGTGCCGGGCAACGCCACGCCCCAGATGCCGCGGGCCATCGGCCGGCACGCCATCCTGCGCCTGGCCGGCGAAGGCGGATTTTCGCACGTCTGGGAAGGCTTCGACACGATCCTGCGCCGATCGGTGGCCGTGAAGGTGCGGCGGCCGGAGATGCTGCTCTCGGAGGACGCGCGGCGACGATTCATCCGCGAGGCCGAGATCGCCGCGCGGCTCGTGCATCCCCACATCGTCACGATCTACGAAGTGGACGAGGACGCAGGCCGCGAGTTCATCGCGGCCGAATTCTGCGCCGGCGGTACCCTGGCAAAGTGGCTGGAGCGGCATCCCGGACCGCGGCCGCCGCGCGAGGCGGTGCGGCTGGTACGGGCCCTCGCGGGGGCGGCGGCCTACGCTCACGGCGCGGGAGTCATCCATCGCGACATCAAGCCGGCCAACGTGCTCCTGCTGCCGGCGCCTGCGGGCACACAGCCGGTGCTCCACGACGAGCGGGGCGGCGCCTCCGCCGGCACGCCGATCGGCCTGACGGCGAAACTCGGCGACTTCGGACTCGGCAAACTGCAGGATGCCGCCGACGGGAGCCCTGCCGACGCGCTGACGCAACTCACCCGCACGGGGGCGAGCATCGGGACGCCCGCCTGGATGGCCCCCGAGCAGATCGACCGCTCGTTCGGCGCCGTGGGGCCGACCACCGACGTGCACGCCCTCGGCCTGCTGCTGGATCGGCTGCTCACGGGCCGTGCCATGCGCGGTGGGCGCACCGACGCCGAGACCTATCGGCAGGTGCTGCTCGACGATCCCGTGCCGGTCGACAGGGTGGTGCGCAGCGTGCCCCGCGACCTCGCAGCGGTCGTCTCGAAGTGCCTGGCGAAGAGTCCCGGAGATCGCTACGCGACGGCCGCCGACCTGGCCGCCGACCTCGATCGGTGGCTCGCGGGCCGGCCGACGCATGCCCGGCCGCTCTCCATCGCGGGTCGCGGCCTGCGGGCCGTGCGCCGGGGGCCGATGGTCGCGGGGCTCATGGCCGCATCGCTGGCCTCGACGATCATCGCCGGCTGGACGGGAGTGGAACGGGCGCGGGCAGCCAGGCACGCCACCATCCGCGAGAGCGAGATCAAACGCCAGCAGGCCGTCGCAGAACTGCGCCGGGGTTTCGAGGCCCTCGCCGCGGGCAACGTCGCGGGCGCGCTGTCCGGGTTGGAGGCGACCCGTGGCATCGATGCCGGGCTCGCCGAATCGCTCGCCGGCCGCTGGCTCGTCAGACGGACGCACGGCGAGCAGGAGATTCTTCTCGCGCCGGAGGCGGCTGTCGCGCAGGCCGGTGTCGATGTGAATCCCGCCGCCCCCGACGTGCGGCCGCGCGACCTCTACGCAGTCGCCGTCGCTCCCTCGGGGGAGATGGCCGCCGTGGCGGGAGCCGACGGCACCGTGCGCCTCCTGCGCGGCCTCACCGGTACGACCGCGGTGCAGGCGGTCGATGCCCACGACGAGGTCAACGGCGTCTGCTTCTCGGAGGATGGTGCCCTCCTCGCCTCCGTCGGCCAGGACGGCCGACTGCGCTGGTGGGACGTTACCGACTCCGGCCTCTCCCCGCGCGGCGTCGCCGAGCCCCGTTCCGGCCCGCTGTATGCCGTGGCCTTCGCACCCGACGGCCGTGCGCTGGCCGTCGGCGGCGAGGATCGTGCGGTGTGGATCGTCGATCTGAACGCGCCGGACAGCCCCACGAAAATCTTCCAGTTCGCTCCGCCGCCGGGCCACTCGCCCGACGTCGAGTCGATCGTGTTCATCGATGCGGAGACGCTCGCCGCCTCGTGCGGTGATGAAGTGATGCTCATCGACGCCACGCGAGCCGGTTCTGCCCGCGCATGCGACCTGAAAGTGAGTCAACGCCGCAGTCTCGTCGTCGGAAGTCTGACGGTGTCGCGGGATCGGACCAAACTCATGGGCTGCGGCACCGATTCCCGAGCGCATGTCTGGGACGTGGCCACGGGCGGCCGCGTGATGACACTCGCCAAGCATCCCGCCTGGGTGCAGGGCTGCGGATTTTCGCCCGATGGCACACGGATCGCGACCGCCTGCCGCGACGGCGGTGTGCGGATCTTCGACGCCGCCAGCGGCGCCCTGCTCGAGCGGCTCGTCGGGCACGTGGGCCGCGTGTGGTCGGTCGTCTTCGAACCCCGGGGAACGCTGCTCACCGCGGGCGCCGACGGCACGGTGCGCCGCTGGGATCCGCAGGTCGGGTTCAACGCCGCGGCGCTCAGGCAGGTGTCGATGCCAGGGTCGCTCATCCGGCAGGTGGGCGCCGGACCGGGGGCGACCCTCGTCGTCGCGGACCACGTGCTGGGGTTTTTCGAGGTGGAATACCCGCGCGGTCGGGTCGCGCACCTCGGCGGCATTGCGGCGGGCAAACCGTGCTGGCTGGCCTGCGACCCACGCCGTCATCGGGTCGCGATATCGCGCGACACGGCGGCGCCTCCGGAAGTCATCCCCGTGGGCGGGGCGGCCGGCCCTCCGAGGGCGATCCCGCATCTCGACGGCGTCGATGCCACAGAGGCCTTGCTCACATGGACCCCGGGGGGGGCCTTGGTGGCGTGGTCCCTCGACGGCAGCCTGTCGTGGTGTCCATCCGACTTGCGCGGGTTTCGTCGCCTGGCGACGATCGAGGGCGTCGTCCACATGATCGCCGCCGCGCCCGTCGGTCCGCCGCGCGTGGCAGCCGTCGGCGCGCGGGCCATGATCCATCCGCTGCCCCATGATGCAGCGCCCGCCTTGGCCAACCACAGCCCGCCAATCGTGCTGCCCGTCGTCGGGGAGACGACATCCGTCGCGTGGTCGCCCGACAGCACGCTCGTCGCATGCGGCACCCGCGCCGGTGCGATCCAAGTCTTCGACGCGGCGACCGGCTCACCACGGGGTGCGCTGGCTCCGCACGAGCGAATCATCAACGGCTTGGCATTCGCGCCGGACGGCCGGATCCTCGTCTCCGCTGATCAGGACAGCGTCCGGATCACCGACACAGCGACGCTTACCACGTTCGACGAACTGCGGCACGGCATGCTCCTCGAGTGCATGTGCCTCACGGAGGATGGAAGTCGGCTCGTGATCGCCGGGCTGGCGGCTGGCCCGGTCACAGACGGCGGGGCGCGGCTCGCCGTGATGGAACTGCCCTCCCCATGAAGCTCGTCGTGAACAGCCTTCGTGCAACGCCGCGGCCCGCTCCGGGCCTCACGCTGGTGGAGCTGCTCGTCGTGGTGGCGATCGTGGGGTTGCTCGTGGCGATCCTCCTGCCTGCGGTGCAGGGCGCCCGCGACGCGGGCCGGCGCACCCGCTGCCAGGCGAACCTGCGACAACTCGCGCTGGCCTGCCTCACCCATGAGCATGCGCGAGGCTTCCTGCCGACCGGCGGCTGGGGCGGGGCGTGGGTCGGCGATCCCGATCGCGGCTTCGGCACGAGTCAGCCCGGGGGCTGGGCCTTCAACATCCTGTCGCACGTCGAGGAGGATGCCTTGTGGCATGCAGGCGGCGGGCTCGCCGATGCGGCCGCGAAGGCCGATCTCATCGCCGCGCGGCTGGCGACGCCGCTGCCGATCTTTGCCTGTCCGTCACGGCGGGCGGCCGCGGCATGGCCCCTGGCGGCGTCGAAGGCCGCGCTCAATCTCGTCGCCGTGCCGACGACGGTGTCGCGGAAGCCCGCGGCGGTCGTGCGGGGCGACTACGCCGCCAACATGGGGAGCGGCGACATGGCCAACCGCTACAGGAGCGGCGGGTCGCCGTCGTCGGTCGTGTCGGGTGATGCGATGGACGACGCCGCATGGCAGGCGGGATACGGCCCTCCCACCGATGGCGTGGTCTTTCGTCGCAGCCGGATCCGGCTCCGCGAGATCTCCGACGGACTGAGCGCGACGTATCTCCTCGGCGAGAAGTACGTCGATCCGGCACTGATCGCGACGGGGGTCTCGGATGACGACGACCAGTGCCTCTACTCGGGGCACGACCGCGACGTGCTGCGGACGGGCCTCGAGCCGCCGAGCAGTGATCGCGCGGGATTCGATCCGGTCACCGCCTCCGGCGTGCCGGGATCCGCGAACAAGTTTCCGCTGCCGATCGCGTTCGGCAGCCCGCACCCGGACGCCTGCGGGATGGCGATGGTCGATGGGTCCGTCCGGCCGGTCTCGACTGCGATCGACCCGGCCGTCCACCGGGCCGCAGCCTCGCGTAACGACGGGCAGGGCCGGTGAATCCAGGTTCCTCGCCACATCATGGCTTCCTCACGCCGGGAGGGTAGACTCTGCGGCAATGCCAGGGCGAACGTTCCAAAACCGCGTCGGTGGTTCCTGCTGGATGCTGATCGTAGCGTGCGTCGCCGCGTTGCCTGTCCAGGCCGCGTCTGGCGGCGTGCTCGGCCAGTGGGATTTCTCCAGCGGGTGGAGCAACCAGCCGAGCGGCCTGATCCAGCCGGCGGCGGCGACCAGCGGGCTCACGCTTTCCTATCTGCCTAACACGCCGTTCTATCAATTTCCAATCGCCCACGGCACCAGCGGCCCGCCGCCGAACCCGCCGCAACTCAAGTTCGCCACGACCGGCTCGTTTGGGATCGCGAACCTCGGGAGCGGCAGCAGCACGGTCGTGATGCAGGTGCCCGACATGCGCGGCTACGGGCTCGTGGCTGGTTTGATGGCCAAGTTTCCGAAGATGAACAATGGCGACGGCTCCGCCACGCGGCTCAACCGCTACTCGATCGTGATGGACGTGTACGTTCCCAGCTCGACCGATGCCCAGCGGCCGCCGCCCTATCTCACGCTCTTTCAGACGCGGCTCGGCGCGGACGGCGGCTGGTTCGTCGACAAACGCGACGACACGATCGGCGTGGCGTCGGCCTATGGCGGCACGGTCGTGCCCGATGCCTGGCACCGGCTAGCGCTCGTGATGAATCTCTCCAACTCGGGCGCCGCGTCGCAGTATCGGGCCTATGTCAACGGCGGCCTCGTGGCCGACATCGTGCCGAGCCTCGTGCCGCAGACGTCGGAGCGCAATGTCGAACTTGTCACCCGTGATCTGTTCACCGACAAGGCCTTCTCCATCGGCGCGCTCAATGATTCTTACCCCGGGCTGGGCGCCGACTCAGCCTTCTTTCTGTTCAACGCCGACCGCAACGACTCCATCGACGGCCCGACGCTCGGCGAGCTCGGCACGCTGTTCGTCGCCAATCTGCAGTTCCGCGACGATCCGCTCACGAGCGAGCAGGTTGCGGCGCTCGGCGGGCCGGCCCCCGGAGTGATTCCGGTGCCGGAGCCTCGGGGCCTGGCGCTCGTCGTCTCTGCCGCGGCATACTCGGCGATTGCATGCCGGCGCGCACGGCGACCGGTCCGCTGAGCGGGCGGTTCTTCATAAAATTCTCACGCGCGGGCGCGTCCGCTTTGCGAGGGTTCCTCCGCCCTTGAAGCAGAGGGCTGGAGCAGAGGATCGTGCACGCCGACGGATCGCTACCATTCTCGAAGCGATCGGTATAGCACGGCCGGGATCGCAGTGCCAGCAACGGGCAAACTGCGATTGCACGCCGGCTGAATTCTTGCCATGGAGCCCTTGAAATGAAGACTGGGAAGCGTTCGACGGGATGGGCCGGACGGAAGCAAATCGGCGGCCGCGGCCGGCTCCGCCGGCGCAGGACCGTTGCCCGGCTCGGCACCTGGGAATCGCTCGAAGACCGCCGGCTGCTGGCGGGCGTGTCACTTGATTGGGTGACCGTGGGGGATGCCAGCAATGAATGGGACGTAAACGGGTACGGATCCGTGACCCGAGAGTTTCGAATCATGAAGTTCGAGTTCACGAATGCGCAGTACGTCACGTTTCTCAATGCGGTGGATCCCCAGGGTACGAACCCCAACGACATCTGGTCGACGAGCATGGGCAGCGAGGCCCGCGGCGGCATCAGTTTCGTCAGCGGCAACGCTGCTGGCGGCAAGTACGTCGTCAAGGCCAACATGGGGGACAAGCCGGTCAACTACGTGAGTTGGTTCGACGCGGCTCGGGTGGCCAACTGGCTGCACAATGGGGCCCAGACCTATGGTGCGAGCGTGGCGACGGCCGCCGCACCTCAAAACACCGGCGCCTACTCGCTCAGCACGGCGACGAGCGGACGACTGCCTTCAAAGAACGCCGGCGCCAAGTTCTCGATTGCGACCGAGAACGAATGGTACAAGGCCGCGTTCTACAACGTGAGGGGATCAAGCAGATGGTATGCGGACTACGCAACCCGGAGTTCGAGTGCCCCGACGACGGTGACCGCCAGCGCCACCGGCGTGGGATCCGCCGGTGCGACCGGCAACTATGCGAACTTCGCCAGTGCCGCCGACTGGAATGGCCAAGACGGCAACGTCACGACGGTGGGCACCAACGGCGGGCCAAGCGGCTATGGCACGTTCGACCAATTCGGAAATGTTTACGAATGGGTTGACGATGCTTCGGCCGATCGCCTAGTGAGCGGGATTCGAGGCGGCGGCTACTCGAGCGGCTCAAGTAGTTCGAAGGAACGGGTGACGTTCATTGATAGCGCAGGTTTGGAAGCCGCTTGGTTGGGATTTCGGCTCGCCGGCTCAGCTGTGGCACCCGATGCACCGACGGACGTCGGGGGCACGCCGGGGAACGCCTCGGTCAGCCTCGCGTGGACCGCCCCGGCGGCGACATCCGGAGCTACGATCACCGACTACATCGTCGAGTACAAGGCGACCACGGCCGCGACTTGGACAACTTTTGCCGACGGCATTTCCACCGGCACATCGGCCACGGTGACGGGCCTGACAAACGGTACGAGTTACGCATTTCGCGTATCGGCCGTCAATTCTGTCGGCACCGGAGCGGTCTCCCTTCCCTCCTCCAGCGTGACGCCGCGGACGGTGCCAGGGCAGCCCACCTCCGTATCCGGCTCCCCCGGTGACGCACGGGTGACGCTCTCGTGGGCCGCCCCGGCTTCGACCGGCGGGGCGGCGATCACCGACTACGTGGTCCAATACAAGACCACCTCCGCGGCGACCTGGACGACGTTCGTCGACGCCGTCTCGACGATCCGATCGACCACCGTCACCGGCCTCGCCAACGGCGAGAGTTACGTGTTTCGCGTGTCGGCGGTGAATGCAGCCGGCACGGGGACGCCATCGGACCAGTCGGCGGCCGTGACGCCCGTGGGCGCGCCCGCCGCCCCCACGGGCGTGGTCGCCACGGCGCAGCGCGGATACGCGACGGTGTCGTGGGCCGCTCCGGCGTCGGACGGCGGCTCGCCAATCACGTCCTACAACGTCGAGTCGAGCGCCGACGGCGGCTCGACGTGGTCAGCGGGCCTCACGACGGCGAGCGGCGTGACATCTGCACGGGTGGACTCGCTCTATGACGGCGCGACGTACCGGTTTCGCGTGACGGCGACAAACTCCCTGGGCACGAGCGTCCCCTCGACGCTCTCGGCGGCGGTGACGCTGCCTCGCCAGCCCGGCTGGCCGGTGCAGGTCGGCGCCACAGGCGAGGACGGCGTTGCGAGCATCGTGACCGTCGGAGGGGCGACGATCGTCACCGGCTCGTTCACCGGAGCCGTGCAGTTTGGCCCGACCACGCTCACAAGCGCGGGCGGGTCGGAAGATGTGTTCGTCGCCAAACTCAACGCCGACGGCTCGTATGCATGGGCCGTGCGGGCCGGCGGCGCCGGCTCGGATCGGGGCACGAAGATCGCGGCGCTCGCCGACGGCACGGTGGCCGTGATTGGCTCGTTCACGGGCTCGGCTGCCTTCGGCGGCACGATGCTCACGTCATCCGGCAGCGGTTCTTTCATCGCGAAGATCCGCCTGGACGACGGAACGTTCGCGTGGGCTCGGCGGGCGGGAGATGCAGGGACGCCGTGGGCCAGCGGCATCGATGCGGTCGCCGGCGGCGGGATGATCGTTACCGGCGAATACTACGGCACGACGACTTTTGGCGGGACGACCCTCCCCTCCTACGCGACGTACGACGCCTTCGTCGCGAAACTCAATGCAGCCGGCTCCTACGTCTGGGCGGTGCGTGCCGGTGCGCCGGATCCACTCTCATTCGGCTCCCCATCGCCCATGATGACCGCCATCTCGCCCGGTGGGATCGCGACGCTTCCCGACGGCTCCGCGTATGTGGCGGGCTATTTCACCGGCACCGTCGCCTTCGGAAGCACCGTCCTGACGACACCCAGCACCTCTTCGATGGATCGATCGCTGTTCGTGGCGAAGGTCACGCCGGGCGGCACGTTCGCCTGGGTGCGACAGTCAGCCGACGCAAACTATGCCAATTCGGTGTCCGACGTCGCCGTGTGGGGCAACGAGGTGCTCGTCGCGGGTACGTTCAGGGATTACCTGTCGATTGCCGGCACGAGCCTCTCCGGCTCCGGCTATGAGGCGTTCCTGGCCCAATGGACCGCCGACGGCTCGCCGATGGGCGCCCTCCGCGTCGGCGGCAGTGGCGACGACTTCGGCGGCAGCATCTCCGGCCGATTTTTGACCGGCGTGTTCGACACGTCCGCGACGTTCGGCGGAACGGGCTCTACAGCACCGCCATTCAGCCAGTACCTCACAGGTTCGTCACAACAGGCGTTCGTCGCCGCGTTCTCGTCATACGGCACGGCTTCGCCCGGGTATGAACCAGGCTTTATTTCGTGGGCCGCCCCGACACCCGGGGGGCGATATTTCGGATCTGGCGCGGCGCCGGATGTCGCAACGCTGTCCGACGGCTCGCCGGTGGTCGGCGGCCAATTCTCCGGCGCGGCCGTGTTCGGCACCACGCAACTCTCGAGCGCCGGCGGCAGCGACGGGTTCATCGCCCGCATGTATCCGTCGGCTTCGAGCACGTCTTTCTCCGCCTGGTCGTACGACGGCCTCGGCGTCGTCCCGACCGACGTCACCGGAGTCCCCGGCAACGGACAGGTCGCCCTCACGTGGCTGGCCACCTCCGGCTCCGCGGACTATCTCATCGAATACTCGAGCGACGGCGGCGTGACCTGGACCACGTTCAACGATGGAGTCTCCTCGGCGACGTCGGCCACCGTGACGGGCCTCGCCAACGGCACGGCCTACCGATTCCGAGTGTCCGCCATCGACGCGGGTCGCGCCGGCAGGCCTTCGCAACTTTCTGCGGCCATGACGCCCACGCTCGTCCGGCCGGCGGGCTGGCCGAAGCAGGCGGCCGGCAACTCGATCGACTCGCTGGTCGTCTTCGGCGACGGCTCGGCGGCCGTGACGGGCGGTTTCTCCGGCAGCGGCGTCTTCGGCAGCACGACGGTCACGGGAACGAATCCGCTGGTGAACGGCGGCACATATGCGGCGCGCCTAGCGGCCGACGGAGCCTTCTCGTGGGCGCGGGAGGCGCAGGGCGGCATCGCCGCGGCCGCCGCCGGCGGAGCCACGCTCGTGGCGGGAACGAAAGACGTGTATTACACGGGCGGCGACATGGCCGGCATCTGGCAACCTTCCTTCTCCGCCACGCACATGGTCGTCAGCCAATTGAAGGCCGACGGCTCGACCGGCTGGCGATACAGCGAGGGAGCGACGCCGTTCCCGGGCATGTATCCGCAGCCCGGCTATGGATCGGCGGTTCAGCCGCAGGCGATCACGACGCTGCCCGATGGATCCGTCGTCGTGGCGGGCATGCGCAACGACTACTACTCCTCGTATCCGACAACGATGAACACCCCCGTTTTCTTCCTCCGGAAGATCAACGCCGATGGGTCCGCCGGGTGGGGCCAGAGTAGTTCTGCGCCCACCATGTACGGGTTTGGATATTACGACACGGTGACGAGCCTGACGGCCTTCGCCGACGGCTCCACGCTTCTGGCTGGTCGGTTCGGCGACCAACTGCCGTTCGGCTCGAGTGCGCCATCGCCCTCTCCTGCGCCGTCGTCGGGCCGCGCGTTCGTGACGAAGCTCGCCGCCGACGGCACGGTGGCCTGGTCGCGGCAATTCGACGAGTTCGTCGACCCGACGATGCCTCCGTATTACTCGAGCTATGGCGACGTGACGGTCGCAGCGATGACCACGCTGCCCGACGGCACGTCGCTCGTCGCCGGGTCGTTCTCGGGCACCGTGACGTTCGGCTCGACCACGCTCGTCGCCGCCGATTTCTCCGATGGCTTCATCGTGAAACTCGCCGCCGACGGGGCCGTGGTGTGGGCGCAAGCGCTCGACGCCGATGTGGCCGGCATCACCACCCTCACCGACGGCTCCGTGCTCGCCAGCGGCACGTTCGCCGGCTCGCTCACCGTCGGCGCCGAGACGCTCACGAGCGCGGGCGACGCCGACGCCTTCGTCCTCAAGATCGCACCGACCGGCACATACACCTGGGCCCGCCGGATAGGCGGGACCGGCTGGGATGCCGGCGGCAAAATCGCGGCCCTTCCCGACGGCTCGGCGCTTGTCGCCGGTCGCTTCAGCGGCACGGCTTCCTTCGGCGCCGTCACCCTCACCAGCGGCGGCACGGATCTCTTCATCGCCAAGATCGGGGCGGACGGCGTGTTTCAGTCACCCAGCGCTCCGATCACGGTTGCCGCCGGCCAAACCGTCACCGACACGACCGTCCGCACGGGCGGCGCGCAGCTCGTGAAGCAGGGCCTCGGCACGCTCGTGCTCGACCTGGCCAACGCCCACACCGGCGGCACGGTCGTGGAGGCGGGCGAGGTGAGCGTGAGGAACATTTCGGCCCTCGGGACGGGCACCGTGGTCGTGAGGCCCGGCGCGAGGATCACACTCGGCGTCGGGGCCAACGCCGTTCCGTTGGCGGGCATCATCGTCGAGGTGGGCGGCCGGGTCGACGTGGGCACCGGCCGGATCGTGATGGGGCCGGGCACGTTCGACCTCCCTGCCATCCGCGGCTATCTGGCCGTCGGCCACAATGCGGGCGCCACGCCCGGCTCCTCCGGCATCACCTCGGCCGCCGCGGCGGCGACGCCGGGCCGGGCCGTGGGATACACCGTCGACGGCGGTGGCAACCTCGTCGTGAGCTACGCGGCCTTCGGCGACACGAACCTCGACGGCGTCGTCGATTTCGACGACATCGTCGCGGTCGTGAGTTCCGGAAGGTTCGACAGCGGGCAGCCGGGCACGTGGGACACCGGCGACTTCGACTACAACGGCGTCGTCGACTTCGACGACGTGCTGGCGATGGTGAGTGCGGGGCGGTTCGACCAGGGCCCGTATCTGCCGAGCCAGGCTATAAATTCCGCCGCAAACTTCGCCGCGTTCGACCCGGCCCAGGCGATGTTCGACCCGGCGGCCGCGGCGTTCGCCTCGCTCGCCGCCGAGCAGGTGGCCACGGGCGACGGTGCCACGAGAAAGAAGCAGGCGACGATTCGCCCCCCACAGTAGTCACCCTTGCGGAAATCGACCGCGAAGGACTATCCTCCCCCCCGGGTCGAGTGTGTCGCAGAGGATTTTTTGCGGGGATCGCATGTTCCTCGGGGCCAATTCCGAACGCGACACCTTTCCTTTCCGGCCGCCGCCGATCTGTACGGCGTCGGCAACTTTTTCATCCCATTGAAACAGGTGAAACGATGATCGACAGTGTGTTTTTGTTGGGATCGGCGATGCCGAATCTTTCAATCTTCCAGTACAACGCGGTCGACAACATCTTTTCGATGACGGTCGCGACGATGGGAGCGGCAGCGCTCTTTTTGTACATGTCCCGGGCACACGTCGATCCGGAGTATCGGCCGGCGCTGCTCGTATCGGGCCTCGTGGTCTCGATCGCCTGCTATCACTACTTCATGATCCGCCACAGCTGGCACGACGCCTACACGCTGGCGGATGGCGGATACAAGGCGACGGGAGCCGCGTTCAACGACTTCTATCGCTACGCTGACTGGATTCTCACCGTGCCGCTCCTGATGGTCGAGCTGGTATCGGTGCTCAGGCTGCCGGCTCAGAAGGCCACAAGCCTGCTGACGCGGCTCGTGATCGCGGCTGCGGCGATGATCGCGCTCGGGTATCCGGGCGAGGTGATCGCCGACCCCGCGAAGTGGAACGAGCGGGTCATGTGGGGCGCGCTCTCTTCGGTGCCGTTCTTCTACATTCTCTACGTGCTGTGGACGGAACTGACGAAGTCGCTCGACAGCCAGCCGCCTGCAGCCCGTCGACTTCTGGAGATCGCCCGTCTGGTCATCCTGGTGACGTGGGCGGTGTACCCCATCGCGTATGCACTCGGCGGCACGCCGGAAGCGCTGCAAGCGAAGGCCGGCGTGGCCGATGCGGCCAACGGCATCGTCGGCGCCAATGGCGTGGTCGGCCTGCAGATCGGCTATGCCATCGCCGACATGACCGCCAAGGCGGGTTTCGGCGTGTTGATCTATTTGATCGCGCGGGCCAAGAGCAAGCACACCCACACGGGTGATGCCTATGCGACGGCCTGATCGTGCCGGCTCTTCCTCGGAAGAACAGTGACGACATGCACGCGGCCTCGGTAATCATGCTCTCGTGGGCGATGATCGGGGCCGCGTGCTTTTTTTCCGACGTCCTGGACGGGCTCACCGCCGGCCTGCTGGCGATGCTCGTGGCGGTAGTTGGCCTGCCTCATGGCGCAGCCGACCATCGCTTCGCGCAGCCGCGGCTCGAGCCCCTCCTTGGAATGGCGTGGCTTCCGGTGTTTCTGGTCGGATATGTGGCGGTGGCCGCGGCGGTCGTCTGCGGCTGGTTCGTCGCGCCGGCCGTCACGATCGTGGCGTTTTTTCTGGCTTCCGCGTGGCACTTCGGCGCAGAAGAGCCGCGGTTTGCCGTCGGTCCGAAGTGGCTGCGGCCGCTGTTCCAGTTCGCACGTGGCGGGCTGGTGATGTGGGTGCCGCTCGTGGCCCACGCTGGTGCGATCGAGGAGATTCTGGCCCGGGTGGCGCCGCGGGGCTCGGGTCCGGCCATCTGGCAAGCCGTCGTCGTGCTGACCGCCTGCGCGCGGATCATGCTCCCCATCGCGGCGGCTGCCTGGATTCTCCAGTTCGTCGCGGCGGGGGCGTGCACCGGGCGAGCGCGACGGCGGCTGCTCATCGACAACGCCCTGGTTGCGTCGCTTGCCGTGCTCTTCGCCGTGGCAAGCCCGGTGGTGGGTTTCCTGGTCTATTTTTGCGCCTGGCACTCAGCGCGGGGGCTCGGGCGGCTCCGCATCGAGCTCGGCGAGAGTTGGTTCGAACTGGCCAGAAGTCTTGCGCCGTTAACCGTCGGGGCGATCGTGTTGATCGGGCTGGTGGCATGGCTTGCGCTCGGCCGCGCCGACTGGAACGACACGCTCATCCGGGCGACTTTCATCGGCTTGAGCGCCGTGGCGATCCCGCATCTTCTCCTGCACGGTTTTGCATCGCCTCTCAGCGCGGCGGCCCGGTGTCGCTCGATGCCGGCGCTCCAGGTCGGGAGCCCGGCATGACACGTGCTTCGGAATTCGACTACTGCATCGTCGGCGGGGGCCTCCAGGGCTGCCTCCTCGTGCACGCGTTGGCCTGGCATCGGCCGGAGGCACACATCCTGCTCGTCGAACGCTCCGGTGAATTGTGCGGCAATCACACCTGGTCGTTTCATGAGACGGATGTCGCCGAGCCGGCGCGGGGTTGGTTCGACCCGCTGGTCGTCCATCGTTGGCCTGGCTATCGCGTGAAGTTTCCGGCCCTGTCGCGGCGGGTGAAGATCCCCTACGCCACGATCACGTCCGACCGTCTCCGTGAGGCGACGCTCTGCCTGGCAGCCGAAGGAACGAAGGCGAATGGAACAGGCCGGCTCATCGTCCGCAGCGGCGAGTCGTGCGATATCGTCTCGCCGACCGCCGTGACGCTCGGTGGCACGACGGAGATTTCCTGCCGCGCGGTGCTCGACTGCCGGGGGCGGTTCGCGCCCGCGGGCAACCCGGACGGCGCGGGCTACCAGACCTTTCTTGGTCACGAATACGAGACGGCAGGGCCGTGGCCGGCATCGGAACCGACGGTCATGGATGTCCGGGCAGACCAGGCTCAGGGCTTCGAGTTTCTCTACGAACTGCCTCTCGGACCCGATCGCGTGCTGCTCGAATACACGCGCTTCCACGAGGAGGCGACCTGCGATGAGGCGCGGGCCGCCGGGCTGATCGCGACGCGGCTGGCCGAGGCTGGCGCGGGGTCGGCGACGCTGATCCGCACCGAGCGGGGATGCCTCCCGATGCCCTATGCGAGAGAGCCCGGGCCCGCGGGTGCCTCGCCGGCCGGAGGATATGCCGGCGGCTGGTACCACGCGGCCACCGGATACTCGATGCCGCTGGTGGTTCGGTTTGCGGAACTCGTCGCCCGGACCAGCCCGGACGAGGTCGCCGCGCAGGTCGAGCGGGCCGCCGCGAGCGACGGCCTGCGCCGCGGTTTCTCGCGATTTCTCAACCGGCTGCTGTTTTGCATGGTCAGGGCCGAGGACCGCTGGAAGATTTTTCAGCGGTTCTACCGCGTGCTGCCGGAAGAGCGGATCGCCCGATTTTACGCCCATCGTTTCACGGTGACCGATGCCGCACGGATCATCATCGGCAGGCCTCCGTCCGGCCTGGCTCCGATCCGATTTGCCAGATCGTTCGTCTCACCCCCGGGAGCGGTGCCGACATGACAGCCAATCCCCTCGGTTTCGCCGGCCCCACGCACCAGACCGCCCGCACGCGGCACGGGTGGTCCAGGGCCCTGCAACTCGCTCCCGACCTCTATCCCGGTGTCGGCGGCAAGCGGCTTCGCGCCACCCTGCTCGAGCGGTCCTACGAGTTCGCCGGCGGCCGCTCCCGGGCACCGGCGCTGATCGTCGATGCGGTCGAGATGCTGCATGCCGGTTCGCTCGTGATCGACGACTTTGAAGACGACTCGCTGACCCGCCGCGGGCAGCCGGCGCTCCACCGCGTGATCGGGCCGGCCAGGGCCGTCAATGCCGGGAACTGGATGTATTTCCGGGCGCTCGAGTTGGCGGCAGTGTCCCTGAAAGATCCCGTCCGGTCAGCCGCGCTTGTCGGACGGTTCATCGCCGTGGCCCGGCAATGCCACGAAGGGCAGGCGATCGATCTGACGACGCCGGTCGAAGAGGTCACACCGCGGCAGGCTCAGGTCACCGCGCTCGCGATCTCGCGCTGGAAGACCGGCCGGCTGACGTCGCTGGCGGCGTGGTGTGGCGCCTACGCTGCGGCGGAACACCGGGAGACGCTGCAAGCCGTCGCCGCCTTCGGCTGCCGGGTGGGAATCTGTCTGCAGATGAAAAACGACCTCGACGAGCTTCTGGAATTCATCGATGGGTCGGAGCGGTGCGACGACCTGCGCAACCGTCGTGTCACCTGGCCCTGGGTCTGGGCCGCGAGCGAGTTGTCGGCCGTGCAGTTCGAGGCCATGCAGCGACGCCTGCGGCAATCCGGAGACGAGCCGGCCGCGTTCCGCGCGATCGCGAGGGATCTGCTCGACGCGACCCAGAGCCGGGCGGCAGGTGCGATCAATGCCCGGCTCGACCGGGCCATCGACAGGCTCGTGGCCGTGACGGGCGGTGCCCGCGACGCAGGCCCACTGGCCGCGGTCTGCGACCCCCTGCGGATCGCCACCGAGCCGACGCGGGCGGAGGCCCTTTCGTGAGCGTGGCGCCCGTTGCCGGGCGGCGTCTGCCCCGATCAGACGGCAGCCCGAAGCGGCGGGCGGCCGTGATCGGCAGCGGCTTCGGCGGCCTCGCGGCGGCCATCCGCCTGCAGTCGATGGGCTTCGAGACCGTCTGCTACGAGGCCCACGACCAGCCGGGTGGCCGGGCCGCGGTCTACGAAGACGGCGGCTACATCTTCGATGCCGGGCCGACCGTGATCACCGCCCCACACTGCCTGGAGGAACTCTTCGAACTCTCCGGCCGGCGGATGGCCGACTATGTCCGTTTGTTGCCGGTGACCCCGCTGTATCGGCTGCAGTGGAGCGACGGCGTCGCCTTCGACTACGTGGCCGACGAGGCCGGGCTCGTCGAGCAGGTCAGGCGGGTGAATGCCGCCGACGTGGACGGCTATCGTCGCTTCGCCGACTACGCCCGTCAGGTGTTCGCGAAGGGCTACGAGGAACTTGGGGCTGTCCCGTTCCTCCGTTTCACCGACATGGTCCGCGCGGCTCCGCACCTGGCCCGCCTGCGGGCCGATCGAAGCGTCTACGCGACCGTCTCCCGATTCCTGAAGGACGAACACCTCCGGCAGGCCTTCAGTTTTCATCCGCTGCTCGTGGGGGGCAATCCGCTGGAGACGAGCGCGATCTACACGCTGATCCACTGGATCGAGAGAAAGTGGGGCGTGTTCTTTCCCGAGGGTGGCACCGGGGCCCTGGTCCGCGGCCTCGTGCGCCTGTTTCAGGATCTCGG
>CAZDTC010000005.1:0-26429 GCA_964508125.1 uncultured Candidatus Kuenenia sp. | reverse complement strand
TCCTTGATGGTCTTGTTGATGTCGTACTTGTTGCAATATTCAACGGAGTCGGCATGAATGCCGCGCAGGAGTGCGATCCGCGATGGAAAATTCTGCAACTCGTCCTTCGGGATGGCGTGGTAGCCGCTGAGTGCGTTCGTGATCCGGTCGATCTGCTGCGGGAGCTTTCGGCCTTTGGTCAAAATCGATCGCATCCAGCGACCGACCGTCGCCGATGAAGACGCCAGGGCTCCGGACCGGTATTCACCGACCAGTCGATTCCAGAAGCCAATCGGATAGATGTCGCGCCACGGGTTTGCCATTTTTTATCCTTCTAGCGCGTCACACATTGAACAACGTCTCGATAGACTAGCAGCACACCCGAGGAAACGCGGGTCAGCCTGCCAGCCGCCACCAGATCACGCCGATCACGCCGATCACAAGCGCGGCATCGAGCCCGCCCAGCAGACGGCCCAGGATCCGGCAGGTGCGGTCGTGGAGGAGCCGACGCTTGTTCCACTCCAGCTCGCCCTGCACGGCCACCACCCGGTCGAGCATGCCGCGCGCGAAACAGTCGGGCGCCGAGCCCGACGACGCGGCGACGAAGTAACTGCCGGCGACCGGCGGCGGGCCGGTGGTCGGATCAGCGAGCGCCACGACACGCTGGAGGAGCGCCGCCATCGTGGTGCCGGCGGTGAGCCGCAGCCGGCAGACCAGCTCGATCAGCGACCTGTTGACCGCGGGCTGCTGGAGGGATTGGGGCAGGAGGAGGTGGTCGCTGACCTTGTCGATGACCGCGCCGTGGGTGGCAATGGCAAGATCGTGCGCCTGGGCGTGCGTCACCGGCAGGCCCGCGGGCCAGGCCGTGCCGAGCGCCGCCTGACGCTGCTGGGCGGGGATGATCGCGAGCAGTTCGCGAAACCCGGGCAGGCCCTCGAGCCCGCGCCAGGCGATCGTCACCGGGGCCCGCATGCCGAGGGTGCCGAAGATGATCTGGAGATCGGTGCTCACCGCCGCCCCGAGCGCAGCCGTCGCGGCCGTCTCACCGTGGCCGAACGGCAGCGCCACCACCACGCCATTGATCGCGGCCACGGGCTGCCGGGCCGTCTCGAGCCACTCGCAGACGGTGCGCAGGCGTTCGGCCGCCTCGTGCTCCGTGGCGTCGTCGAGACGCTGCCGGGGGGCGATCTCGCCGCGCCAGGCATCCGCCGTGGAGGTGGCCGCATCGCCGGCGGCCTCGGCTTGCTCGTCCGGGCCGGCTGGCCGTCCGCCGCGGTTGAGCAGCGCACAGGTCGCCCCGATCCCCGAGAGGCAGACAAACACCGCATCGGCACTGGCGTAGGCATGCAGCGGGGCGCTGCCCGAGGGCGCCCATTTCACGACCAGGCTTCCGGGAACGGCATCCATCAGGGTCTGCTCGTCGTCGCGGCCGTCGAGCCCGACCACGAGAAACAGCGGCGTGGTGCGGATGTCGATGGCTTGGCGGTCGAGCTCGACGCGGGCTTGCTGCCAGGCGTTGTCGATATCCGGCCAGCGGGCGACGTCGTGATGCAGCCACAGCCGCGCCGCCAGAAACACGAGCGCCGGCACCACGAACATCAGCACCACGAGCGCGGTGAACTTTCCCGGCGTCCACCAGGCCTGGAAGATGGGGATCCCGCCCGCGAGCAGAATCACCGCCACGGCCAGCGTGACCAGAAACGCCTGGAAGAGCGCGACGGCGACGGCGATCCGCCCGGCCAGCGAGAGCCCGAGGAACCAACTCCCCAGCCGTGCGGCCGCCGCGAGCGGGGCGGTGAAGATCTGCAGCAGGAGGTTCATGTACGGGCTCCGTCCGGGCTGTGTCTCACGAGATCACCCATGCCCACCAGCAGGTCACCGCCAGCATCGATACCAACGCCATCGTCACGAGTGCGTGCCAGATCAGGCCGACCGCATGCGGCAGGGGCGGCGCCCCGGGCAGGCCGTGGGCCCGGGATGGCGTCGTGGGCCGCCCGTCGCTGATGCGCAGGCTCGTGGCGTTCGACCGCATCCAGGCGTCGAGCGCCTCCGGTTTGTCGCGCAGCACGCCGCGAAAACCCATCACGACCGCCGCGGCGTAGATCGTCATCGCATCCTTTTCGGGGAGTGTCGCGGCCTTGGCGGCGCGGTCGAAGAACTCCGTCGCCCGGCGCCGGGTGCCGAAGAGTTCGACCTCGATGGCATGGTTCTCCCACCAACTGCGGCCCGCCCACGGGATCTCGACGATCAAGAGGTCGTCCACCAGGGCGGCCAACGCGTAGCTTGCCAGCTTCCATTCCTCGCCCCGCGGGCCACGAGTCTTCGCCAGCGCGGTCTCGAAGGCGGCGAGCATGGTCGCACGCTCCGTCTCGGCCGACCGGGCCTCTCCCGTCGCGGCCCGCTTGGCGAGGTCGAGGATCGCAACCATCAGGGGGGCGGCGGCGTTGGTGAACTCGGGGGTCATCGTCGCCTCGTCACGCGGTTCCAGCCGGCGGGTCAGGTGGGCACGGCGAACACCGCAAACTCCATCGTGGCGACCCGGCCCTCGTAGGCGACCTGCATCCGCCGACGCCCGACCATCTCATCGGCGTTCAAGACCGAAGAATCGCGGACTCGGATCGCGAGGCTCTGCGACTGCTGCACCGCCTTGTAGGCGGGGTTGTCCGTGCCGATCCGGTAATAGAGCCATCCGGAACGGGCCGGCAGGGCCCGCGGCGGCCGGTCGAGTGGAAACAGCTCGAGGCCGGGCAGCCCCATTCGAAAGAGCCGATCGACCTCGTCGGCCCCGCCGAGCTTCCAGTCGAGGTGGGCGTTGCCCGTGAGCAGCCGATGGCATTCCGCCTCGGGGATGTCGCCGTGCAGCACGCCGATGTAGCACTGCCAATCGGTCTGGAGCCACTTGGGATCCATCGCCGCCGAGAGCATCGCCGCGCTCGAACCGGTGAAGTAGCGCTGCTCGAATTCCAACGCCACGACCCGGCCGATCATCGCCTCGATCCGCGCCTTGACCGTGCGGAAGATCGTGGCCAGGTCGTCGTGGTCGTAGGCCGGCAGTTCGCCCAACGCACGCTGCGGCTCGAACACGGCCAGCTGGCCGGCCACCCGGCACAGTTCCGTGTAGGCGACCCGCGGATGGATGCCCTGGGCGAACGCGATGGTGCGGAGCACGGCCTGCGCCTCGAGCAGTTTCGAGAGCATCATGAGGCGATCGAGATCGCCCGGCTCGGAGCTCGAGAAGCCGACCTGCCGATTCACTGCCTGCTCGGAGAGCACCTCGACCTTGCGGCTGACGAGGTCGTAGGTGCCCCGCACGACATCCAGCCCGAGCGGGCTCCAGGCGTCGATCGCGAGCATCGGGGGGAAGAATTCGGCGTCGATTTCGGGAGAGGCTTCGCGGTTGCCGGCGCGGCGGATCTGGGCCACGGGCAGCAGCTCGAAGCCCGAGAGATCGTCGGTGGAGAGCTTGAGCTGGACGTTGAGCCGGCGAAACTCCAGCTCGGCGTCGTTGCCACCGGTCGTGTCGTCGGGCAGCGAGCGGCGCACGACGATCGACTGGCTCGCCGCATCGTCGCCGGGGGGCGCGACGTTCGGGCCCGCCGGGTCGAACTTCGGCACCGCCAGATAGACGCGGATCGTATCGACCTCCTCGAGCGCCGGCCCGACCGCCGCCGAGAGTGCGGCGACCTGGCGCCCTGCGGTGGAGAGGTCGAGCCGTCCGGGTTCCTCGCCCGGCTCCAGCCAGACGAGCGTGCCGTCGCGGAGCACGGCCTGACACCGCCGCACCTCGAACTTTCGATTGGCGAGCGCGGCCGGGTCGATCTCGAACCGCACCAGCCCGTAGGCACACGGATCGGCCGCCGCCATCGCCAACGCCAGACGCTCGGCCCAGGCCCGCTCGAGCGACTGGAAGTGGTGTGGTCGAAGGAACAGTCCCTCGGCCCAATGCACGCTCAGATGACGCATGAGTCGGTCGACGATCCCGGGGGCTTTGGCCGCATGCGGCAGGGTCGATTCGGTTTACAAAAACGCGGGACGAATCGTACCATGCTAGCGGAAACCGGCAATTCGTGTCGGCCGTGGCAACGCCGGCGGAGTCGGCTGGAAGGAACGCAGCGTGGCGAACGCAGGGAACGGAGTTCCGCGACAAGACGCATGGAAACCCCCGGCCCGCCGGAGCCTGGCCGCGTCGCCGGGCCGGCGGCGGACGATCGCCCTGATCCTGGCCGTGACCGCGGTGACCTGCGCCGCAACCGTGCTGGGGCTGGTGCTCGGCCCGCTGTTCGCGTGGCAGACTGCGGTGGTCACGCTCGCGGTCGACCAGTATCGCCTCGGCACGCTGGCGCCGGTGCCGTTTTCCGAGGCCGACACCGCCGCGATCGAGGATGCCATCAAGCGGGCGCCCGGGGCGGCGTTCGGGGGGAAGGCGGTCGCTGTGGACGGCACGGAGACGGTCGACGGCATGCGCGACCTGTTGCTGCCGAAAATGACGTCGCTGCCCCTGCGTGCGAAGGACGTGCTGATCGCCTACGTGCGGGGGCAGACCATCGCCGCGGTGCCCGTGTTCGACGCCGAGGGCATGCCGCTCTCCGACCCGGTCACCGAGCGGGCCTGTCTCGTGGCCGCCGATTGCACGATCCGGGGCGCCAGGCCCCGGGAACTGATTCCGATTCGCGAAGTCGTCGAAGCGATCGGAGCGGCGACGTCGCGGACCACGCTCGTGTTCATCGACCTGGGAGACGTCCACTGGGACCCGCGGATCGGCACGCTCGCGCACGTGGTGCCCAGACTGCTCGACGAGGAGTTGGTGGCAGCACAGAAGAAGGCTCGTGGAGATGTGTGGGTGCTCGGGTCCCAGGACATCTTCCAGATTTCGGAGGCGAGCCTGTCGGGCGGCCGCACCTATTTCAGCCGGGCCGTGGAAATGGCGCTGTCCGGGGCAGCCGACGGCGCTGGTTGCGGCGACGGCGACGGCATCGTGGAACTCGACGAGGTCACGCGCTTCGTCACGCGGTGGACGAGCGAGTGGGTGCGCCGGGCGTCGGGCGGACGGCATCAGCAGACGCCGGTGCTTTGGAAACTCGGCGCGGGGCGGGTCGCGGTCGACGCCGCGCCGCCTGCGGTGGGACTGGTGCGTGTCGGCCGAAAAGTCCCCACAGTGGCCGCTGCGAAGCCGGCACCTCCGGCGGCTGCACCAGCGCCGGTCGAGCCGGCGCCGGGCGCGAAGCCGGCCGAAAAGCCGGCCGCCAAGCCGGCGGCGTCGACCAGCGGCGAACCGAGGGCGACGATCATCCGCGTCGCAGGCGAAGCGCCTGCCATGCCTGCAGCCGGCACGCCGCCGCCTGCCGCGGAGGCCGCGCGGCCCGGCGCGGACGTCGTGTTTCCCGCGAACAATGCGGTGGCGGGGACCGATTCACCGCCGCCATCCGGAACCGGCACCGCGGCCCCTCCCGGCACGTTGCCCCCGGCGGCCGCGACGCCGGGTGAATCGGCCGCCACCGCAGCGCCGCCTGCGGCGGCCGCCCCGACGGAAAGCGGCGCGGTGCCGAAAACCGCGGGCGCAGCCGCCCTGCAGGCGGTCTCGCCGGTGGAGCAGCCGCGGCCGCCCACCCGGGCCGACGTGTGGGGAGAACTCGCGCGGCTGGGGAAGCGCCGGGCGACGGTGCGCCGTGGTCTCGGCGCGAACCCCACGCTCGCCGACCTGGCGCCGCACGTCTGGGCCGAACTCTTCTCGGTGTCGGCCGCGACGACGGCCGCGGAGCTCGTCGCGCCCGAGCAGGGGGGTCGGCAGTCGCAACTCGACGAACTTGCCAGGGCCCTCGCGGGGGTGCCGCCGCCCACGGGCCGCGAACGCCGCGCGGATCCCGGCAACACCGCGCTCTCCGCCTGGATGAACGCGGAGGACGGCGGCGTGATCCGATCGTGGACGGAGGCTTCCCCGGCGCTGACCGCGGCCCTGGCGGTGTTCACCGATGGGCTGTTCGTCGCCCGTTCCACACTCGACGTGCTGGGCAACTCGACCGGCGGTGCGAACGAATCCCCGATGGATCTGGGGACGCTGGCGACGCTCATCGAAAAACTGGCGGCGCTGCGGGCCGCCGTCGCCGAGGGTGATGCCGCCGGCCTGGCCGACGAGTCTCAGACCGAAGCCCGCTCGCTGCCGGCCCTCACCCGGGCGGTCAACACGCAGGCCGGGCTGGTCGTCGATCAGGTCAACCACCTCATCGACGGGTTGCTCGAACGGGGGGCTGAAGGGGCGGGCGATCCCACCTACCCGGCGTGCATCGCGTCGCTCAGGAGCCCGGCGCTGCTTCCCGCGCGTCGCGAGGCCTTGCTGCGGGTGCTCCGGTCGGAACGCTCGGCCGCCGACGCCGCCGACGCCCGGGCCTTCGCCACCTGGGGCGGAGCGTTGCCGCCGCGGCCCGAATACGGACGGGTCGAGCAGGGGCATCTGGCGTCGATCGCGGAGTTGGCAGGCAATCTGATCACGCTCGTCGGGGGCTTGGGCGTTCCGCGCGGTGCGACGGCCGAAGGTTCGGTGTCGGCGGCCCGCATTGTCGGTCGCCTGGCCGAGGTGCGCCGCGAGGCCGTGGCGGTCATCGAGCCGTTTGGGTCGGAACGGGTGGCGATTTCGCGGATCATCAACCTCGGCGGGCGGATCGCGGAACTGTTCGCGGTGCTCGCCACGGCAGCCGAGGAACCACGCACCGGTGCTCTCGACTTCAGCGATATCGCCGCCGCCGCGTTGCGGCTGATCGATCCGCGGGATGTGGCGTCGCTCACGGGAGTGAGCATCGTCGGCCTGCCGGGCCGGGCCGGGCCCGGTGCGGTGGACGTGACACTCGCCGGCATGCCGACTGAGGCGCTCGGGGCCGGCGAGTCGGTGCAGATCCAGGTAGTGATCGGCAAGACCCTGCGTCCTCTCGACGATCCGCGGATCCGCTTCGTGTTCGAACCAGCGGATCTCGATGTCAGGATTCTGAACGGCGGGCGGATCGATCCCCAGCGGGCGATGCCGCTCTCGCAGGTCGTCGGTGCGGGGGGCGACGTGACGCTCTTGGTGACCACGCAGCCGGGGGCGGGAGCTCGCGCAGGAGGCATCGACGTGCCGCTCACGGTTCGCTGTGAATCGCAGGGGAGGATCAGCAGCGCCGAGGGGCGGATTCGCGTGGTCGGTGACCGGACAATCGCGCTGGCGGTGAGGCGGCTTCCGGCCCAGCAGGCGGGCAGCAACGCTAGCTGGCGGTTTGCCAGACCGGTGGCCACGGACGAAACGAGCGTCGTGCTGCCGGGGCTTGCCGGCCGCACGGTCGAGTGGGAATTCGGCCTCGAGAACCGCAGCGGCGGCCCACGCACGGTGGCGGCGGAACTCTATTCCGTCGGGCCGACGGCCACCGACAGTGCCGATCCGTGGGCTGCCTTCGCCGCCCGGATCGCGGCGGGAAAGAGCCTCCCGACACCGCTCGCGGCGGCCCCTGCGGTGGCCCTGGGCAAGGAACGCGGGCCGGTCGCACTCGCCCTCGCTCCCACTCCGGCCGAACCGCTGCCCGCGCCCGCCCCGGCCGGCGCCGCCCCCGACGACGGGCTCAAGCTGCCCGGCTCGCCGCAGAAGCCGGTGGGCCCCGATCTCGCGCTCGTCGTTCGGGAAACCACGAAGGGAGAGCCCGCCCGGCGCTGGCTGCACCGGTTGCGGCTCGCGCTCGAGCATCCGCGCGACGTTTTCGAGGCCACCGCAACATGGGTCGCCCGTGACCGTACGATTCTCGTGCGGGTCGCTGCCCGGGATCCACAGGCAGCGATGCTCGACGAGCCGGTCATCGTCTCTCTCGGCGCGCTCGGCGACGATGCGGCCATGGGCGAGCGGTTCGTCCAGGTGAGGCGAGGCTCGGTCACGCTATCGCAGAGGACCCCGGCCGACACGCTCGTCGCCGAGTGGCTGGGCCCGGAGCGGGATTCCCTCGCGTGGTTGGCGGTCGGCGTGAATGGGTATCCGCGGGCGTTCGTGTTCGGTGTTTCCTGCGCGCCGGCCACCGACGGGCAGCCGCAGCAGCCGCAGGCGGACTGGCGGCGGGTCAGGATTACGATGCCGACCGAGCGGCTGACGCTCGTGCGGGCGCCGGTGGCGACCTTTCCGATGGAGTTGCTGATCGATGCGCCACCCGATGCGCGGACCGCGGGTCGAGACGAACCCCTGGCTCGATCCGACGACGCCCCGCCGCTCGGGCGGTTACTGTTGCGGGAGGCCAGGGCCGGAAGCATCTCGGGCGAGCCTGGCCGAACGGCCTGGACGACGATGAGCGACCGGAAGATAGAGTTCATGCTGGAGAAGGCGGCGCCGCCGGCGACGCTCGCGGTTTCAACGGCCGTCGCCGACTGGCGGATCGACGTTCCGGGCACAGGCTTCGTGGACGTCGATGTGGAGGCGGTGGCGGGGCTCGCGATGCCCGGCGTGCAGCGGCCGCTGACCGCCACGACACGATTCGTGTTCGACGGCCGGCCCCCCGTCGTGGAGGCGCCGGCGAGCGTGAATGCCGTGGTGGGTCGGCGGCTGGTGATTCCGCTCAACGTCACCGACGACCCGCGGGAGTCGTTCGCGACGAACGCGGGCGTCAGGCTCCCGGGCGTGTCGGGCGTGAGCCGCGTGGAGTGGGCGATCGATGCCAAGGGAGACGGAAAGCCAGAGGGATGGAAGCCCGCGTCGAGTCTCGAGGGCGGCCGGTACGAGATCACGATCGACACCGCGGCCTTCGTGCCGGCTGTGCGCCTCGCGGCGCTCGTCCGGGCCACGGACCGCGTCGGCCTGTCTGCGACGCCGACCCGGATCTGGATCGAGGTCGGCCGCACGGTCGCGAAGGGGTCGATCCGCGGGGTGGTCAAGCTCGACGGGCGGGGTGAAGCGGGAGTGACGGTGTCGGCGGACGGCCCCGGTGGGCCGCCGGCGGTGCGGTCCGGCGCCGATGGCTCCTTCACCTTCCCCGATCTCGAGCCGGGCGAGTACAAGATTTCGGCCCGCGGGGTCGTCCTCAATCGTACGCGGGCCGCGGCCCCGATTTCCGTCGTGGTTCCGGCGCCGCCGGCCGAATCACCGACTGCCACCTTGGAGCTCAAATGAGCGCCGCCCCCCAGCCACTGCCGGACGGCGCGCCCGTGGTGGCCGCGACCATGTCGTGGCGGCGACCGCCCGGAGATCCGGGCACGTGGCAGACGCTCTGGCTCTTCGCGCGTCGAATCGGGCTCACGGCCCTCGCGGTCGCGCTCATCGGCGCGATGATCTGGCTGCTCTTCGGCATCAAGCATTACGTGCCCGTGATCGGGGCGTTCGCGTCGGGCTACCGCCTGCCGCTCGGTCCGCTCAAGCTGGGGCGCGAGGATAGCGCGTCGTTGGCGGCCATGGGCATGCCGAGCGTGAATCTCTTTCACCCGCGCACCATCGCCTGGAAGGACGTGAGTGACGAGCTGAAGACCGCCTCGGCCGACGAAATCATCACCATCCTCACCCGGCGGGTCGCCGCGGCCCGTCCCGGCGGCCCCGGCCAGAACACGGTGATCATCTACCTGTCGATGCTCGGAATGGTCGATGCCGGCGGCGAACCCCATCTCGTGCCGCCCCTGGCTGCCGACGCCGCCATCGGTCCCCAGGCCAGCCGCCAGGTGTCGGTGCGTCGGCTGCTGGAATCGGTGCGCCGCGCCGTGCCGCCGCACGTCGACGTTCTCGCGGTGCTCGATGCGTGCCAGGGCGAGTTGTCGTGGCCGCTGGGTGTTGCGGATGGCGGTTTCCCGGTCGCGATCCAGGCGATGATGGCGATGGCCGCGGAAGACCTGCCCCGCACGTGGGTCCTGCTGCCGGCCGGCCCCGGGCAGACGGCGCACGGCCATCCGCTCGAGGGCGGCACCGTGTTCGGCACGCTGTTCAGCCGGGGCGTGCGCGGCGCGGCGGACTCCAAGCCCTACGGCGACGGCAACGGCGAGGTCGATCTGCGGGAATTGGCCACCTACCTCGGTATCGAGGTCGATCGGCGGTCGCTCGCGAGCCATGGCGAGCGGCAGACGCCCACCCTGTATCCCGCGGTTTCATCGCCTGCGGCCGCGCCGCGGTTGTCGTGGGCGCGGGCCTGGCAGATCACCGAGGCAGCCGAACGCAACGCCGTGCTGGAACGCGTGGCTGCCCTGCCGCGCTACGCCGCGCAAGCGGCGAATTCCTCCGCACCCTCGGCCGACGACACGTGGTGGCTTGAGGCACGTTGGAAAGCCGCCGACGAACTGTGCAGCATCGGGCAGCACCTTCGCCCCACGCTGTGGCAGGCCTATATTCAGCTGCTGATGCGGTGCGAATCGCTGCGCGATGGCGGCATCGGCTGCCTTTCGGAACTGCGCAGTGTCGAGACGCAGGCGGAACGGCTGGAACTCGAGATCGCCGCGAAGTTCTTCAGTGACGTCGATTATCTCCCCTCGATCCGGCTGCAGCGGCTGGCGCGGGCGGAGCGGGCGTTTCAGGTTCCCCGCGACGTCACCGCCTGGACCACGCAGTTGGAGCGCGCGGTCGGCTCGCCGACGACGGGTCCGAACGAGCAGCAGCCGGTGAAGATTCCGGAGGCGCTGTCGGCTTCGGAATGGGTGCTCCGCGCGGAACGCGGCTGGCTGTGGCTGGCCGCGCGGATCGACGAGCGTCGGCCGATCGATCGCGGCATGCTCGAACGCTGGCTGGCGGCCATCGGCGAGCCGGTCGCCGGAATCACGAGCGAGGCGCCGGAAATCCACATCGCCCGCCTCGTCGCCCGTTACGCCCCGGCGGACGTGTGGCGGCAGGACCCTGATTTGCCGCTGCGGCTCATTCGGCTCGTGGGGAAGGGACGCGACGCACTGTTCGCGCTCGATGTCCGTGCCGACAAGCTCGTGGACCTGCTCACGCCGCGATCACGCGTCGCCGCCGATCTGCGCAGGGCATTCGACCTGCTGTTCGTCGGCAACGCGGCGGCGATCGCCGAGGCACGAACCATCGTCGCTGCGTCGGAGCCGCGGATCGACGAGTCCGTGGCCTTCGTCGGAATGATCTCGGAATCCTATCGCTATGCCGACGAACTCCTCGACGAGTTGCCCTGGCTGGCGGCCTGGTGGAGCCAGGAACAGCGGATCGCAGCCGGGGACGAGGGAATGCAGGCCGCGGGGCCCGCGTTCGGGACCGACCCGGAGTGGCCGCGGATTCTCGAGGCGGTGGGGCAGTTTTACGCGCTCATCGCCCAGGGGCCGCAGGATGCGATCGCGGCGGCTCGCGTCGCCGGCAGCGATGTCGGGAAAATGAGGGCCGATCTCGCCGATCGCTACGCGGGACGCATGGCGGAAGTCAGGGCCCTCCTCGAACCGCTGCGCGACACGTTCAACAACGCCGCCGCCGACCTGGCGGTCGCCGCCCCCGACACGGTGCAGACGTTGGCCCGCATTCGCCGGCTGCTGACCACGCCCCTGGTCCGCGGCGAGGATCGGATGCGGTTGATCCGGCGGGCCGATTCACTCCAGCAGCGATTCGTGCTCGTCGCGGTTCCAGAGGCCACGGCAGCGAGCCGCCCGACACCTCCTGGAGCGGAGACGCCGCTGGCGGCCTGGACGGCGTGGCGCGAGTCGTTCATCCATCCCGTAGCGCTCCTGCTCGACAGTGAATCCCAGGGGCTGGCTGTGCGACCGGTGCAGCCCGCCGAGATCGCCGCCGGGCTCGGAACCGCCGTGGCCGGCATTCGGCGGTCGATCGACAGCCTCTCGGCGGCGCTCGCCACCGGCGATGCCCGCCACCGGGAGGCGGACGATCGAGCCGATGGCCTGACGAAGCCCCGGGAGTTATTTTTCGCCGAACTCGAGCGGCTCTCGGCCCTCGGCGCGGCGGAAATCGCCGCCCGGCGACTGACGCCCGTCTCGGTGCACGAGGGGCAGGGGCCGTCGGTTACGATCCGTGCGAGCCTGCTCGCGGCGTGGCACGACCGGCTGCTGACGGCGGCCAATGAAGCCCTCGACGATTTTTGGGCGGGGGTCGATCCGTCGGCCCCAGTCTGGTGCCTCGAGGCGGCGCGGTCGTTTCTCGAGGTCGTCGAGGAAATCGTCCCCAGGATCCGGATTCAGCACGGGCTTGTTCCACGACGGCGGCTGGCGGCCCGGATTGCCGCGCTCGAGGAGCGGCTCGGCCCCTTGGGCGAGGGCTGGGGACGGCTCGACGTGAGCGGTGCCACGCTGCGTGTGTTTGAGAAGCCGTTGTTGCAGGACATCGCCGTCCGTCAGGCGCAACTGCGGGTCGAGCCGCCGTTGACCGAAGGCCTGGCCACGCTGTGGTTTTCCACGTCGATGTCCGGCCCGCCGTTGCCTCTCGCGCAGACTGAAGCTGGGCCGACGGCCCGGCTTCCCTTGCCGTTCGTGGCGGCTGACGAACAGATCGGCACCCAATGGCGGTATGGCGACCGCGTGGCCGACATTCTCGGCGTCGATCCGCAGGCGCCCGCCGCAACCGCCCCGGTCGTGGAGGCGATCGCGTGGTTCCGGGGGCATCGGGCGGCCGCGCGGCTGCCGGTGGCCACCGCCGCGACCATGCGCATGGTCGAGTGGAACGCACCGCCCGGGGTTCCGCCGCGGATCACGGTCGGCGGCGACGTGCCCCGCAACCAGTCGGTCGCGATCGTGTTCGACTGTTCGGGAAGCATGGGACAGCGGCTCCCCGACGGCCGCTCCCGCCTGGAAGCCGGTCGCGAGGCCCTCTACGAGATGCTCGAGCGACTCGCCCGCGACGGGGGATGGAATGCGTCGCTCTGGCTGTATGGACACCGGACGCGCTGGTCGCGGGACCAACGCGGCCGCTACACCGCGGGGCTGACGAAGGCCGGCGAGCGCGATCGCGACAAAACGGTTGCGGAGGGGGGGAAATTCAACCTGGTCCCGGGCGACGATGTCGAGCAGGTGATGGACCTGCAGCCGCTGGTGCCGGTGCAGTTGCAACGGATCCGCTCGATCATCGACGCGCAGCAGCCGGGCGGGGAGACGCCGCTCTACCTCGCCATCGACGAGGCGCTGCGCAATGATTTTGCCGGGGCCGATCCCGGGCCGGGCCACGTGCTCGTGGTGACCGACGGTGCCAACGACCAGAGCGGTGGCCGGATCCGGTCGTCAGGGGACGTGCTGCGGACGCTTTCGACCATCAACCTCCGCCGCGGGCGGACGAATCCGATCCATGTGGACGTGATCGGTTTCGATCTGCAGTTCAACGGACTCGACCGCCAGGTGCGGCTCCAAGACCTGCAGAGCCTCGCGGCCGATTCAGGGGGACGGTATTTCGACGCGACCGATCCGCGGAAACTGGCCTCGGCGCTACGATCCTCGCTGCAGCAGGTACGGTTCAGTCTGAAGGGCGCCGATGCCCCGGCGGAATCGGCCGAAATCGGCGGAGTGCTCGAAGTGCCGCTGCCGATGGCCGGCACGTCCGTGCCGTACGACGTGCAGCTCGACACCGGCCCCCCGACGCCCAAACGGAGCGTGCGCGTCTCGGGTGGCGAGCGGCTCGAGCTCTACGCGACGGCTCGCGGGCGATCGCTCCAGTTTCGCCGTTACGATGGCGGCACCGAGCAGGGGCTGCGAGACTCCCAGTCGCTCCTCCCCGATCCGGTGAACCCGGGGCGGATCTGGTTTCTTGGCGCGCACATGGCGCACCGCGAGGGGCCGACGGTCCGGTTTCCGCTTTCCGTCCAGAACGGGGAGGCCGACGGCTTTTCACCGCGGCCCAAGGCGATCTGGGTCGAGGTGCAGCCGGTGTCGGCCGCCGGTCCGGAGGGGATGCCCTACACATTTTTCGACATGGACTTCCAACCCGGTCGGCCGGTGCCCGTGCTCGATCTCGCGGCCCATGACTGGCCGGTGAATGCGTCAACCGCGACGGTCCGTTCGTGGATTCATTTCGACGATCCCGCAGCCGACCTGTCGATTCCGCTGGCAGGAGTGGGACCCGGCGACAAGTCATTCGACGTGCCTGGCCTGCCGGGGTCGAAGATCACCGTCCAGATCCGGCCGGCGACGATGCGCGGAGAGGTTTTGGCGACCGTTCTCGAGGAGCATCCGCCGGAACTGAGCGACGACCTCCCGGTGCTCCACGTCGCGCCGACCCGCGGCTGCCGCCGGGCTCTGCACGTGACCGCGCGGGGCGTGCGACGGGTGCGCCACGAGTTTACGATCATGGCCACCGAAGGGGAGATCGGCCCCGAGGTGGTCCTGCAGATCACGACCCGGCGACGTTTCCAGGCCAACGCGGTCGGCCCCGCCGAGGTGGGCGGAGCGCCCGAGCCGCTACTCGTGCCGGTCCCGCCCCCACTCTGAACCACCGGCGACCGCGGCCAGCGAGGCCGCGATCGTGAGCACGATGGCGACGCCCCGCAGGAGCCAGGGAGTCGCCGCGGTCGCCACGAAGGATGGGGCGACGGTGGCCTCCGGCGGTGTCGGCTGCTTCACCGCTCCGTGCGGACTCGGGCCGACCGGCAGTGGGCCCGGCAGGCGCGACATCGCGACTGCGACCCGCAGTGTCCCGAGGCTGTGGCGGACGGCGTCGAGATCGGCCGAGGGACGCGTGCCGGGCCAAGCCGGCGGGGGCGTCGCGCGGGCGAGCGTCCGGGCGGGGTTCAGAGGATTCCAGATCTCCGAAGGACGTCGCGGCGGCGTTCGCAGAGCAGGCCGCGGCGGGAGGACGGCTGCGGGAAGGGGCGAACCTGCGATGGGCACCATCGCCAGCCGGGGGACGGCCTTTTCCAAGCTGGCCGACGGTGCGGGGATCGGCTCGGGTGGCGGCCCGTGGTGCCCGGACGGCGGCTCGGGCGCCGAGGGGTGCGGTGGCAGCGGGTCGGCGAGGGTCGGCTGCGTGTGCGGCGGGAGCGGCACGACCACGCTCTCGTAGACACAGTCGCCATCGAGCAGCTGGTCGGTCGAATCGGCCCCCATCTCGCGAACCTCCTCCGGGGGCATTTCCCGGAGCATACCGGCTCCAGCATCTCGGCAGCCGCACCCACCACAGGCCGCACATGCCTGGAGGGCGGCGGCCGCCAGTTCGCGGACGCGCGAGCTCCGTTCGAGAAAGCAGCCCTGTTCGTCGCGGCCATAGGCCAGTTGCTGCAACTTCTCCCTGATCTCGGGCGTGCAGCAGGAGCCAAGACCTTTGCCACAATCCGCCGGCTCCTGCGGACAGTCGTCGCGGCCGAGGAGCGTCTTCAGTTTGTGCTTGTGCTCCTTCGGCGGTGCCTTGCCGCACAGCCGTTCGATGCAGTCGCAGATCGCCTTCTCGGCCTTCTTTTTGCAGTCGTGGCACCGCTCGCTGAACGAGAGCGCCTTTTTTGACGCCCGCTTTTGCTCAGCCGATTGGCAGGCCTCGGCCGTCTGCAGCACCGCCTTCACGGCCTCGTAGCGCACCGGTTCCTCGGGATCTCCCATCGCGGCCAGCAGCGCGGCAGCCACCTCGGGGTGGTCTGCGGAGCACCCCATCCCGGCGAGATACTGGAGAGCCTTCTTCTTCTTGCAGATCTCGTGTTTCGCCGCCTTGGCTTTCGCGGCTGCCGCGATCGCCGGATTCGACGACGCTTGGGCTGCGGAATTGGTCGGAATGCCGAGAAAGTCCCAGAGGGTTCCGCCGGAAGTCTGGGCGGCGCAGTCGGCGGCCGAGAGCCAGGCCGTGATGGCGAGGGACGCGAACACGAGACGGCGCGACGCACGTACCGCATGGTACGTCCGCAGGGACACATCCCGCCGGCCATCGCCGCTCATCGATCGCGCATTTTTTGGCGATCTCGTACCTCCGCCGCATCCATGCAGCAGCGAGACCACACCCCCCGCCCGAACGGCTTCCACCTCGTCCGGGGCATCCCTGCATCCTTGAGGATCGACTCGTGCGGGCACATCGGCCCAGGACCACGAAGAAAGTCAGGCATATCACGGCCGTGACGGTTCGGCCGTGCATGCCTCGCGTGCCGGATATGCCGCCCGATCGGTCGACGGCAATCGCCTCGAGGCCTTTGGGCGTGACGTCGATCGCCGTCGGGTAGACTCCCGGGCCAACCCCAGGAGTTTCCAGATGGCCGGCAGGAAGATCGTGATGCGGACGGGCGAGGCGCTCGCGGAGGCCGACGAGGCCTGGAGCGCGGCGGAACCGGAGGTGGTGATCGGCGAACTCGACGGCCCGGTGGGCTACGCGATCGCAAACCTGATCGGCGACCAGGTGAAGGGCCACACCCGCGTGTGGGCGATTTTGAACAGCGACGTGCAGGTGCGGCCGGCGACGCTGATGGTGAGCAAATACACGGCCCCGAATGCCCGCTACACGAACATCCTCATGGGCACCGTGCAGGCGGCCATCGCCAACGCCGTGCTCGACAGCGTGCGAGAGGGGCACATCCCGAAGAACAAGGTGAACGACATCGGGATCATCGTGGCCGTGTGGCTCGATCCCTCGGCTGCCGACGCCAAGACGAAGATCGACCACGAGGTGCTCTTCAAGACCCACCGCGAGGCCACGCTCAAGGCGATCGCCAAGGCGATGGCCAACGAGCCCTCGATCGACTGGCTGCTCAAGAACCAGAAGAAGGTCGGGCACTACTTCCACGAACTCGCCGTGAAGGGGGAGTTGTAGGCCAGGCTTCAGCCCGTCGACTGCTCCGCGCGACCCTACCGTCGCGTGAGGTCGAAGTCGCGGGTTTGCGGGCCGGGGACGATCTCGAACGTGAGGCCGGATGTGTCGGGCTTCAGATACCGCTCTGGAAATCCCTCGAGCGGCTTGCCCACGCGCGGCACGCTCGCCGGAATCGGCAGCGGGGGAGCGGCCCCCGGCGGCACCGGCACTTCGGCTGACGGGCGCTGCGCCGCGTTAGCCTGCACGGTCACGCGGGCGGCGCCCACGGGAGCGCGGTCGATGCGGTAGACGCCGTCCTTGATCTCGGCGAAGAACACCGGCTTGTCGCCGCCTTCGCAGAGCACCGTGAGCCGGCCGGAGGCGACTGGCGCCCCTTCGAACCGGACGGTTCCCGTGATGGCGCCCATCGGCGGACCCCCACAGCCCGCCGCCGTGGCGAGAAAAGCCGCCACGATCACGCATCGGCGGCCGGCCGGCGCAACGATGGGAATCACGGCAGGCCTGCCGATTCGCCGCCGTTCGGCGTGCACAGCGCCCACCACGTGTTGCCGTCGATGGCCGCACTGATGAACTGCGTGCTGCCGTCGCCCATGCCCACCTGGATGCCATTCGGATGGAAACTCTGCGGCAGATACCAGACGCAGTCGGCGGCTAACGGATTGTTCTGCGGCTTCGACGCGGGGCCTCCCTGGCCATACCCGTTCCACTGGCCGTACGCATGCGCGCCACTGCGGGGACCGTAATGCAGCATCGCCATGTAGCATTGCGCCCAGGGGCCGTGCGCCCAGAGAGCCTCGGATGAACTCGCGTTGCACTTCCGGTAGCGTTCGGCAAACGTGATCGTCTTGCTCAACCCGTCGCTCACCAGCCGAAACGAGTTGTCCGATTTCATGTTTTTGCCACCGACGTTGCCGGCTTCCGGATTGCCAAAAACCTGGAAGTTGCCCGCGTAGTTGGTGGTGGCCCATTCGGGCGGGCTCGTGGACGGATAGGCCCACTTCGGCCCGCTGCCGTCCGAGGGACAGAAGAACGCATCGAGGGCGGCGTTTTTTGCGATCGCCCAATACCCGGTGCTCCAGTTACTCGTTCCCCTGTCGTAGAGAGACTGCTGTTCGAGGTAGGGCAGCAACGAGAAGTGCAGCGACGCGCCGCTGATATCCCCCGAGGACCCGTCGTAGCTGAACGCGGGGCTGTAGTTCCAGCACGGGGGAATCTTCTTCCTGCCCTCGTGATAGAGCTGAACGGCCAAGGCGCTCTGTTTGAGATGGTTCGCGCACTTCGAGCGGCGCGACGACTCCCGGGCCGACTGCACCGCCGGCAGGAGCAGCCCGACGAGAAGCCCGATGATGGCGATCACGACCAGGAGCTCGACCAGGGTGAAGCCCGTCGCTGCCTCCCACCGCCGCCGGCCCGCTGCTCCCACGACAACGCTCATGATTTCAATCTCGGCAGCGGTGTCGAAGGAGTCAAGTGAATCCCACGCGTCGCCACCAACCATTTCGGCGTTGAGTGCGCTAGCGCACCCGAGATCGCGTCGCACCGAGGAGCGGGCTTTTGGTGCAGCCGCGTGATTGACGAGGTCGCGCGTCGGCACGATAGTCATGACGTTGCCGCGGGTGGTGCCCGGTATCAACGTTGAAGGATGCCCCAGCCATGTTCATGAAAAAGAGGATGCAGACGGCCATGAACCGCATTCCTGCGCTGCTCACCATCGGTCTTTGCCATGCCGTCGTGGGGCTGGCGATTGCGAAGGCCGATGTGACCTGGAACGGATCGACGGGCACCGACTGGTCGATCGCGGCCAACTGGAGCGGGGGCAGCCCGGCTGATGCCGATGCCGGCAACACGATCCTCGAGCCGGGATCGCCGCACGTCGCCCCTGTCGTCGGCACGATGGGCAACAAGACCGCCGGCCAGATCTACATCGGACCGGGCGGCGGACTGAATATCGCGTCGGGCGGTCAGCTCATCACCACCGATCTCGTCACCGGAGCCCACGGCAACAGCGGCGGCGTGATCGTGACGGGCGGGCTGCTCACCATGAGCGGGATATTGAACCTCGGGGCCGGTGACAAGGACGGGAAAATCGACATTTCCGGGGGCATCGTGCAGTGCTCGGCCCTCTCGATCAACGCCTCCGGAGGCGCGGCCATGAACATCTCCGATCAGGGAACGTTCATCACTGCGGCCAGCCAACTCGACAACGTGAAATATTGGATCGCCAACGGAGTGATCAGGGCGCACGGCGGCGCTGCCGGCTGGACCGTGAAAGTCGACACCACGACCGACACGGCGAAGGTGATCCTCACCGCCGTGCCACCCAAGCCGTAGCGATGCGCTAGCGCAGATGCGCTACTTCATTTCATGGCGTTGAAAAAGCGTTGCGCCATGCATTTGCATCATTGACGGCGATTTTTTTCTGCGCGATAGTCGGGGCGTCAAGGGTGTCGGGCGAGCATTGCCCGATTGATGGCCCGCTTCCACGGCACGCATGAAAGGGGTGATTCCATGAGACGGTTCGAGCGCTTTGCGACCACGTGCGGCTTTTTTCTCTTGATGCTGTGTGCGTCGACAGTGCAGGCCGACGTGTATTGGAACGGCACTGCAAGCACCGATTGGACCAACCCGTCGAATTGGACCAACGGCTTCCCGTCGGACATCGGTGCGGGCAATACGATCCTCAATCAAGGCTCGCCCTTCACCGCCGTCGTCAGCACGCTGGGCAACACCACGACCGGGCAGATCTACGTGTCGACCAACGGCGGCCTCAACGTCTTTCCTGGCGGCTCGCTTTCGACGAGCGATCTCGTCACGGGTGCCTTCGGCAACAGCGGCGGCGTGATCGTGACGGGCGGGCTCTTGACGATGAGCGGCTATCTGAACCTCGGGGCCAACTCCTTCGACGGGAAGATCGACATCTCCGGAGGAACCGTCCAGTCGGCTGCGCTGTCGATCAATTCGACCGGCGGCGCCGGCATGAACATCTCCGGTGCCGGCACCTTCATCACCGGCATCAGCGAACTCAGCAACGTCAACTACTGGGTGACCAACAACATCATCAAAGCCAACAACGGAGCCGATGGCTGGTCGATCAACGTCGACACGACCACCGACCCGACCAAGGTGATCCTTACGGCGGTGCCGGAACCGGCCACGATCGCGATGGCCGCGGTCGGCCTTGTGGTGGCTGCCCTTCGACGGCTGCGCAGGCGGTAGACTCGAGCGGGTGCTCGTCTTCTCCCGCATTGCCGGATTGATCTGCCTGGCGACAGCCGTGCTTTCCGGCAGGCTGCTCGCGGCTGATGACGCGCTCCCGGCGTGGCACGACACGATCGCCGCGGCGGCCATGCGCAAGCAGGGCCTCGATCGGCTGGAAACGCCGCCCGGCGGGTATCTCGGCCACCCGCACTACCAGTGCGAAACGATCGGCCTGGGGGGCACCGTCGTGCGCGTCGGCCCCCACGGCTTCACCACGCCCGCCGCCCCCGCGGTCGATTGCACCGGCCACCTCGAAAGCCGCCCCTACCTCAGCCAGCAGCACTGGTGGGACGAAGAAGCCCATCGCCACCAGCCGTTCGAGGTCGTGGGCGGCTACGGCGACGACGTGGCTCCTGGCGAGATCCGCTCCTTTCGCCACTCCCTCGACATCGCCACGGGATTTCTCGAGATCGATCTCGGGTTCTCCGTCGGCGGCGCTGCGTGGACCAGCCGCCGCCAGATGTTCGTCACTCCCGACGGCGTGTGGGTGGTGCGGGTCACCGACGATGCTGCGGCGCCGACGGCTTTCCGCCTGCGGGTCGATCCGAACGAGCAGGTGCGGATCTATCTCAACAGCGGCGTGTATGCCGGCAGCCACGCGCCCTGGGCCGCGATGAGCGCCGCCATGCCCGACGGGCTCGTCGTGACGGCCACGCGGCCGCAGTCGTGCACGGCCGCGATTGCCGTGGCGTTTGAGACAAACGCCCCTGCGGGCGAGGCGAGCGCGTCCGTTGTAGACGCCAACTCGCGCATATGCGGAGGATCGGGCCCCGGTGGAACGGCGACGTTCTTCATCGCGCCGGCGTCGTCGTATGCCGGGAAGGCGCGAGATCCGGCGGTGGCGGCGCGGGCCCGAGCCGACGCAGCCCGGAGCCGTGGGTTCGACGCGCTGCGGGCGGAGACGGCCGCATGGTGGAAGGATTTTTTCGAGCGGTCGGCGGTCGTGCTGCCCGATGCCGGCCTCGCCACGTGGTATGCCCGCTCGCTCTGGTATCTCGGGGTGTTCTTCGGCAACACGGATGTGCCGCCCGGATGCAACGGCACGAGCCTCGAGAGCTTCGCCGGCGCGGTCTGCCCCGAATATGACCTCGTGCTCGACCAGATGGCGCTGCTCTCCACCAACCACTTTGCCGAGGCCCGGCGCGTGGCCGACTGGGCGGGGCAGACGCTGCCGCAGGCGTGGGCTACTCGCGAGGGCCTTGCCCTCCACGATGTGAAGGTGCGGTATGACCGCGGCGCGAAATACGGCCCACTCCTCGGGCATGACGGCACCGTGCTCGTGCCGCCGACGGCGGGCGAGGGCGTGTGGGCCTACGAGGACTTCGCAGGCACCAACATGGCGCTCGTCGCCCTGGCCTACGTCGACTGGGCGGCTGATAAAAGCCGCGCCGAGGTCGCCCTGCGGCTGTTGCACGACACGACGCAGATCACGGCGCAGGAACTCGTGCCCCGGCCCGACGTGGGCGGCCTCCTTCACCAGCGGATGCCCTCGACGGTGCAGCAGGCCGCAGCCGCCTTCGCCATCGGCGAGGCCGTGCGCCGCGGCGTGGCCGAGGAAGCCTGGAAGCCGCTTGCCGAAAAGATTCACCTGCCGACGGCGAATCTCGACGGCACCCGCGTGCTGGCGGTCGGGGCCGGCTCCGGCGTTGAACGTGGGCGGGGCGACGTGACCTGGCTCGTGCCGCTGTGGTGGTATGGCATTCTCGGCCCCAATGATCCGCTCGTGCGGCCGACCTACGGCATGGTGTGCGCGTCGAAGACGGGCGACTACGTGTTCAACAACGGCTGGATGGGCGTCGTGGCGGCCAAACTTCGCGACGGGGCCGAGGCCCACCGCTGGGCCCGTGCGATGCTCCGGCCGGGAGTCACGCTGTTCGACGACTGCTGCTTCGGCGAGATCGTGAACGACCGGGAAGACTTCAAGAAGACGCCCGAGGTGGCGGCGCACGCGGCGCTTGTGTGCAACGTCACGCAGATGCTCCTCGACCCGGACAGCGACCGCGAGATCGCGGTGTTTCCGGCGCTGCCGCCCGCCTGGGAAAAAGAACGCGTCGCCTTCACGCGCCTCGCCGCCCGCGGCGGGATCATCGTGAGCGGGGAGCGCGGGCCGACGGCGCTCGCCGTCACGCTCGAAAACCGCGCGGTTGCGGAGCAAGCCCGCACGCTCCGGGTGCGGCTGCCCGCCGGCACGACGGCGGTGCGGCTGCCGGAGGCGAGCGTCGCCGACGGCTGGGCGGTGATTCCCGAGATCCGGCTCGCGCCGGGTGAGGTGCGGCGCATCGACCTCTTGCCATGAGGCCGCGGCCCTACGTCAGTCCTGCCGGGGCACCCACTTGCTCCAGTCGGGCGAGGCTTTTGATTCGTACGACCGGGGCGCGAGATTCGCCGCGATCCAGGCCCGCGGATCGCGGCGAAATTCGGCGAGCTTGGCGACCACCTCCGGGCGGCTGCCCTGGTTTTCGACATCCTTCTCGAGCAAGGTCTCGATCCGCTTGGCAACGAGGGCGAACTGCGCGTCGTCGTGCTGCACCATGCGGGCGTCCTGCGCGGCGAGCGTGAGCAGGAAGTGGATCCCCTTGGCCCGCAGCGACCGCGATGTCTTGAAGGCGATCTCCCGCTGGATGCGCAGGTCGTCGATCCGGTCGCTGCCGGCTGCGATCGCCTGGTCGTAGAGCGCGACGGCGCGGAAGCCGAGGGCGGCGGCGTCTTCGAGCCGCAGGCCGGCATCCTCGAACACCCAGGGATGGGCCTTGTGCTCCTCGGTGAGCATGAAGTTGCCCTTGCGGTTCGCCTTCCAGATCGGCGTGTCCCAGGTGGCGTTGGGAATCGTGACGGGCTCCCAGTCGTGGCTGCCGTCCCACGGGCGGTCGAGCCCCAGCGGCCCGATCAGGTAGGTGGTGTCCCAGGGATATGCCTCGACGGACCGGGCCATCATCTCCCAAGCCCGGGTCACGAGCGGCGCCGCCTGCGATCCATACGGGGCCGAGATCTCCGCGAGCAACGCGTCGAGCGATTTTTCGGGGGCACGCATCCACGCCTTGAGCATCGCGGCGTTGACGGAGAACGTGGCCGGCGCGAAGCCGTAGTATTCCTTCACGCCCACGACTCCCTCCATCTCCTTCCAGCCGACGAGCTGTTCGTAGACCAGCCGCGGAAAGAAGTCTTCGAACAGGTAGAGCGGCTTGTAGAACGTGTGGTCGATTTCGCCGAGCACGGGCATGCCGCGGTCTTTGGCGAGCTGCACGAGCCGGCGCACGCCGAGGTCCGACTTGAACGAGCGATCGTTGAAGGGATACACCTCGTTGCTGCTCGAGGGGTTGAGCACGAGGCCGAAGCAGGTCGACTGCACCTTGTCGAGGATCGCGACGACCTGGCCCTTCGAGAGCTCCCACGGCTTCCACCACAGCCGTGCGCCCGGACGGCGCGACTGCATCGTGGCGGAGAGCATGTCGAGAAACGCCGGCAGCCGCGCATCGAGCGGAATGCCGCTGCAGCGCGGGCAGGGGCCAAACTCGCTGCACAGCCACGCCTGCTGGTCGAACGTGTAGACGAGCACGTCGTCGACCTCGGGGAACGACTCCATGAACTCCCCGAGGAGCGTGCGATATTTCGCCTGCACGGCCGGATCGAGGATGCAGGCGGGCCGGACGGGGTTGAGGTTGACCATCCGGGGAATGCCGAAGTGGGCGATCGGCTTCAGGCCATGCTTCTTCGCCTGGGCGATCCGAAATCTGAATTTCTCGCGCTGTGCTTCATCGAGATCCTCGAGGTTCAAGACCTCGCCGGCCGGCTTGTTGCCCCATGCGATCGAGAGCTGCACCATGTTGACGCCGAGGTCCTTGATGCTCGCGAGCTGCTCGTCGCTCCAGGAAATGTCGGGCACGGACGGATTGCCGACCACGCCGACGAAATAGCGGAAGCCCCCGGGGCCACGCTCCGGTTCTCCAGCCGCCTGCAGGCTTCCGGCCACCGCGACCAGGAGCATGCAGGCTGGGACGACCGCAGCCATCCGGCCGGACCCGCCCGAAGAAGGCGCAGGCGTGCGGGTGAACCCGCGCAGACGATTCATAGGGCTCTCCGTTGACATGTTTATGACGCGAGCATGCCGGCCCGCCGCGCCAGGGCGACCGCTTCGAGCTTGGAGTGGGCGCCGAGTTTCTCGATCACGCGCTGCACGTGCGCGCGGGCGGTATTGTGGGCGATTTTCAGCTCCTTGCCGATCCGGGGCGTGCTCAGGCCGGCGGCGAGAAGCCCGAGCACCTCCCGTTCGCGGAGCGTCAGCCGGAGCGTGGGCACGAAGGGCTCCATCCCGGCACTGCTCGGCCCGGCAGGAGGCGCCGCGACGCCCCGGGCGGCACAGAGCGCCGACACGAGCGCCTCCGCGACCTGATCCTTGCCGACGACACCCCGGCAGCCGGCCGCAAGCGCCGTCGCCTCGGCGGCGGAATCGGCCCGCTCGGCCAGCAGCAGGATCGCGATGCCCGGAAGCGAGTTGCGCAGGCCTTCCACGATCGACGTCAACGCGGCCGGGGCGGAGAGCTGATCGAAGACGGCCACGTTTGGGGCCAGCCCGGCACAGCGATCCACGACCGCCGGATCGCCGGCATCGAGAAATTCCGCCGTGATCGCGCGTTCGTGGGTGAGCCATCGGGCAAGCGGCTGAAACAACAGCGGCTGTCGTCCGATGAGAACGACCCGCATGCTGGCGGAAGAGGCTTCCATGGGCGAACGTTAGCACTTTGCGATGCGGGGCGTTAGGATTCCTGTGCATTGCGCTAGCACGATTTTGAAGACTGCTGCGGAGCCGGCCGTGTCGCAGGTCCTGAATCATCCGCCGCTGAGCTGGAACACGTATCACCAGTCGGTGCGGCGGATCGTCGCCAAGTGGAATCCCAGCCACGGCAACTACGGCATCCACGACCATGAATTCGTGGAGATCGCGGTGATAGTCACGGGCACATGCCTGCACCACAGCGTGCTGGGCGACTCGTGGCCGGAGCCGGGCGACGTGTTTCTGTTTCGGCCGGGGGCCTGGCACGGGTATGCGGAAGTCAGGAATCTCGGGCTCTACAACTGCTGTTTCGACACGGCGCTGCTCGGCCGCGAACTCGGCTGGATGGCCGACGAGCCCTCCCTCGGCCACCTGCTCTGGGCGCTGCCCCTCTCGCCTCGCGGCCGCGGGATGGCGGCCCTTCGCCTGCCTCCGGCCGACTTTCGCGCGTGCTGCACGCTTCTCGATGCGCTTTGCCGGCTCACGCAGGCCGATCACCGCACCCACTTCGGCGACCAGCTCGGGCTTCTGATCCAGATTCTGAGCCTGCTGGCCCGGAACGCGCCGCCGCCGCCGGGAACCCACGCGCCCAAGGCGCATCGGGCGGTGGCCACGGCGCTCAAGCTGATCGACGATTCGCCCTCGCACGATTGGTCGCTGGGCGGACTGGCGGCTCGCGTGCAGGTCGAGCCCACCTATTTCTCGCGATTGTTTCGCGCGGCCGTCGGCCTGCCGCCCATGGCCTATCTCGCCCGGCGTCGGCTGGAGGTGGCCACGACGCTGCTGCGGCGCGACGACCTCGCCATCGGCGCCGTCGGGGCCCTGGCAGGCTGGCCAGATGCCAACTATTTCAGCCGCAGCTTCCGCAGGCATTTCGGCATGACGCCGACCCGCTACCGGGAGCGGTTTCGCGATGGCCAACAACGACGGCGGTGACGTCGATCAAAAGCAGGGCCGTGACGGGCTGAAGCCTGTCCTACATGAAGGCTCGGGGTTGGCCTGTGGCCTCGAGCACGGCGAGCCATAGATCGCCCTCCGGGGCCACCTGGTTGCGATGGCTCACGGCGAGGGCCATCGGGATGTGGACGTAGCGGCCGTGCCAGCGGCCCACCACCATCTCCGTGCGGCCGGCCATCGCGGCGTGCACCGCGTTTTGCGCGAGGCGCAGGCAATACACGCTGTCGTAGGGATTGGCCGCCACGCTGCGGATCGCGTAGCTCGGATCGATGTACTTGAGGTTGCACTCCATGCCCGCCCGCGCGAAGTGGTCGGTGATCCGTGACTTGAGAAACAGGCCGATGTCGGCGAGCTTCTTGTTGCCCGAAGCATCGACGCCCGCCTCGCTCTCGGGCACGACATCCTGCCCGGCTCCCTCGGCCACCACGATCACGGCGTGCCCGCGGGCCAGCACGCGGCCGCGCAGGTGCGGCAGGAGGCCGCGGTCGCCGTCGAGCGCGAAGGGCACCTCGGGGATGAGCACGTAGTTGGCATCGGACTCGGCGAGCGACGCATAGCAGGCGATGAAGCCGGAGTGGCGGCCCATGAGCTTCACGAGGCCGATGCCGTTGGGCGACGCCTTGGCCTCGACGTGAGCCGCGCGGATCGACTTTGCCGCCTCGGCGAACGCCGTCTGGAAGCCGAAGCTCTGGTCGATGTAGGGGATGTCGTTGTCAATCGTCTTGGGGATGCCGACCACCGCGATCTTCTGCCCGCGCTCGGCGACGGCCGCAGCGATCTGCATCGCCCCGCGGATCGAGCCGTCACCGCCGATCACGAACAGCGCGTTGATGT